>DASPWG010000117.1:0-2685 GCA_035621915.1 Streptosporangiaceae bacterium | reverse complement strand
CGGGTCGTGCACGTGCTGGGCGCCCCTGGGGCGAGCGTCCAATGTCCCGCTTCGTCACTGTCAAGCAGCGCGGCGAACGCCGCAGGCGAGTCGAAACGCGGCAGGCAGAGCCAGTCGACTGACCCTGCGGTGCTCACCAGCGCCGCCGTGTGCAAGTCACCCAGCAGCGCGTAGTCCTCGATCCTGGGCATGGCAACAGGCCGCTAGTGATCGGCCGCAGCCGCTTGTGCGGGCTGGGCCATGGCGCGGGACTGGCCGCCCGTTACCCCGATGCGCTCAGCGATGTGATCGCCAACGCGCAGCGCGTTCGCGATGATCGTCAGGGTGGGGTTCACGGCACCGACCGATGGCATGAAGCTGCCATCCACGACGTAGAGGTTGTCGACGTCGTTGGCCCTGCAGTGCACGTCGAGGACGGAGGTGGCGGGGTCGGTGCCGAAGCGGACGGTGCCTGCCTGATGTGCCGTCGCTGCGGCATCGAAGGCCTTGTGCAGGTAGAGGCTCCGGACGAAGGTCATTTCCGCCATGCCAAGTTCCCTGAGCTTCCCCTCGAAGGTCTTGCGGAGCCGGGTGAGGGCCTCGGTGTTGTTGCCGGGCTGCAGCGCCAGCCGGATCGCGCCATCTGGCCGGATCGTGACTCTGCTGTCGGGGAGCGGGATGTCCTCGCTGGACAGCCAGAAGTCGAGTGAGTGCTTCGCCACCTGGCCGAACGGGGCGGAGGGAGCCGCGCCGAGACCGTGCGGTGCGGCGCCTCTGAGCTGCCAGTCGTCGGACTTGCCGAGCATCTGGACGTTGCCCATCGGGTATTGCCAGTGCTCGCCCGCGCCGTAGAAGTCGTTAAGGGACAGGGTTTTCTGGAAGACGGTCGGGTTCGGATCGCGTGACAGTGCGATCAGGGCGAGGTTGTTGTGCCGCATGTAGTTCCGGCCGACCATGTCAGAGGAGTTCGCCAGACCGCGCGGATGTTTCTCCGTTGCGGATTTCAGCAGCAGCGCGGCCGACAGGATGGCTCCCGCGGACAGCACGATGATGTCTGCGGAAAAGGCATGCGGGGAGCCGTCGGGAAGAGTGACCTCGACGCTGGCGACGGCGTGGCCGGTGGGGTCGGTGCGCAGGCGCTCGACAGTTGTTCCCGTCATCAAGCTCAGATTGGGGTGCGCCGCCAGGGCCGGCCGGATCACGGCCCGCTCAGCGTCGGCCTTGGCGCCAAGCAGGCAAGGGAAGCCGTCAATGCGGTCGCACCGTATGCAGGGCGAGTCCGGGGTTGCCTGTCCCTGCGCGTCCTGGCTGAGCTGCACGCCGAGCGGCATGTGGAACGGATGGAGGCCAAGCTTCTCCAGTCCGTCCGACAGCTCCTGAATGCGAGGCTCGTGCTGAACGGGCGGGTACTTGTAGTCCTGGCTCGAGAAGCCGGCGAACGGGTCCTCCCCGTGCTTGCCGTGCACCCAGAACAGGTGCTCGGCCCTGACGTAATAGGGCTCCATCTCTGAGTAGCTGAGCGGCCAGGCAGGCGCCACGCCGTTCGGGTGCTGGACGGCACCGAAGTCCGCTGGCCGCAGCCGGAGCAGTGCCGCGCCGTACACCTTGGAGTTGCCGCCCACGTAGTAATGCAGCTCAGGCCGGAACGGCCTGTCATGGAGGTCGTAGAAGGTCTCGTCGGCGGTGTATTTCCCGGCGCCGAAGACCGCCTGCGAGTCCCAGTTGTCCCGCTCCCTGGGCAGGAAGCCGCCGCGTTCGAGCAGCAGCACGCGCTTGCCTGTCTCGGCTACGCGCGCGGCCGTGGTCGCGCCCCCCGGTCCGCTGCCGACGACGAGGACGTCGTAGTGGTCATTGCCCACGTTAGACGAATCCGCCGTTCGCATAGACAACCTGGCCGTTGACCCACCGGCCGCTTGGCCCGGCCAGGAACGACACCACGCCTGCTATGTCGTCGGAGTTGCCGAGACGTTCAAGCGGCGGCAGCGCTGCCAGCTGCTTCTGCTCCTCGGCCGGTGTGCTGGCCAGGAATGCCGGAGTTGCGGTAGGCCCCGGCGCCACGGCGTTGACCGTGATGTTGCGGCCACGCAGCTCCTTGGCAAGGATGCGAGTGAGTGCGTCGACGGCCGCCTTGGACGCCGCGTAGGCGCTCAGCTCGGGCGGTGCCGCCCGCACCATGCTGGTCGAAATGTTGATGATCGAGCCGCCGTCGCGAATCCGGCGGGCGGCCTGCTGGTCGACAACGAAGGTGCCGCGCACGTTCACCCGGTGAATCGCGTCGAAGTCAGCCAGGTCGAGATCGGCCAGGGTAGCGGGACGATTGATCCCCGCCGTATGCACGACCACGTCGAGGTGCCCGAACTCGGCCGCGACGGCATCGAAGAGGCCAGACACTGCCATTTCATCAGCCACGTCGGCCTCGAAGGCCGCGCCGCGGCGGCCGTGCCCTTGAATCTCGGCCACCGTGGCGTCGGCTGCATCCTTGTCGGCGGTGTAAGCGACGGCCACGTCGAAGCCGTCGGCTGCGAGCCTTCCGGCGATCACCCGGCCCATGCCCCCGGTCCCCCCGGTGACCAGCGCGGTCCGCGCCTGGCCCTCGACGGCGTTGCCGCCAGTCATGGACATCTCAGGTTCCCTCCCTCCTCCGCGTGCCTTGACGCGAACCGGCAGGTCACCCGGCCAGGAACCGGCCCGGTGGCGGCCTGCAAG
>DASPWG010000116.1:0-18004 GCA_035621915.1 Streptosporangiaceae bacterium | reverse complement strand
GACCGGCTCGGCCAACCTGATGTGGGGAGGCCTGGTGATCTTCCTGCTGTTCGGTGCCGGTGCGACAGCCGCCTTTACTTTTCGCGGTCTCGGCGCCGCCGCGATGATGGTGGCTGGCTGCGTGTGCTTGCTGGCCGGCATGACGCTGACGCTCTTTGCCATCCTGACGACCACTGCAGCCGCGTTCTTTCTGGGCGCGGCGATCGCCGGCCCCGGGTTCGGCCTTGCGTTCCTGGGATCGTTCCGGAGGATTACCGCTCTGGCCACGGCCACCGAGCGGGCAGGCGTGGTAGCAGCCGTCTATGTGGTGGGATACCTGGCCTTCAGCGTTCCGGCGCTCATCGCCGGTACCGCCGTCACGCGGTTCGGACTGCATCCGACCGCCCTCATTTACTCGGCGTCACTGGCCGGGCTGGCGGCCGTCGCACTCGTGATCCTGTCGGCAGTCAACATGCTTATACCCAGAAGGAACGCGGGCGGCCAGGGTTGACTGGGAGACAGGGGAGTGGGCTGTGGGAACCGAGCATGTGACCGACGTCGCCGTCCGAAGGCACGTTCTCACGACGGACAGGGCCTTCGCCGAGGTCATGGACGGCATATACGCCGGGATCAGCCAGCCAGTGATCGACCACGTCTTCCGTGATCTCGCAGCTGCGGCCTCCTGGGCCGACTTCACGGCCATCGTCCAGGGAGCCCAGGGCAGCGCGGGCCTGATGCGCTTCCTATCCCTTGAGCTGGACAATGCGCTGACTCTTGATCCGCAGTCCGGCGACCAGGCGGGCCACCAGCTAGTCCGCCTGATCGCGGGAAACCCCGTCACCATGGGTCAGATGACGCGGCACGTTTCCGACGCCGGATCCTATGCGCCGGTCACGATTCTGATCGAGTCCCTGCCAGACGGCGGCACACGGATGGCCTACGACTCGGTCGCCAGTGCAATCGCCGGCTACCAGCGACCCGGCGTCAGACGTCGCGAGGCAGCTTGATGCCGAAGTGCTTGACCTGCTGCGCGCAGCGGCCGGGATTTCCGCCTCGGGGAACTGATGACGGTTCCTTACTTCGCCTACCTACAGGGAGCAACGCCGTGCCAATGATCGACGTCTACGCCACATCGGGCACCTTTGCCGCGAAGCACAAGCTGGCCGCCGACCTTGCGGCCACCCTCATGGAGATAGAGGGGGTGCCGAACATCCCGATGTTCCGCCAGAACACCGCCGCGTTCGTGCACGAGCTCCCGCCTGGTGACCTGTCGAATGTCGACGGTGACGACTCCTACGTCCGGATTCAGGTCCTGACCAACGCGGGCGCGCTTGATCGGGCCAAGCAGCTGGCAGTGGTCGAGCGCTTCACCGCGATCGCGGCGGATGCGGCCGGTGATCAGGCCATCGCCGGCCGGACCTGGGTGCTGCTCACGGAGGCGATCGAGGGAGGCTGGGGCCTGGGAGGCCACGCGAACACTAACCAGGAACTGATCCTTGCGGCCCGGGCGCAGATCGCGGAGCTGCAGGGCGAGACCGGCGGCTCGTGACCCGTCCCGGCGACGAGCGGGCGGCCAGCGCGCACCCTGGCCGTTCCCCGATCCTTGATGCGGCTCAGCTTGACGTGCTGCGGGCTTACGGCTTCGAGCGCGAGGTAGCGGCTGGCGACGTGCTATTCGCCGACGGCGACCCGACCTACGACCTCGTCGTCCTGCTGGCCGGAACTGCGACCCTCGTGGAGGGCTACGGCCAGCCGGACCAGAGAACGGTTGCGACCTACGGCCCCGGTGAGTTTCTGGGCGAGATCGGCCTGCTGACCGGGCAGCGGGCGTTCCTCACCGCAGTCGCGAACTCGGCCGGGCGTGTCCTGGCTGTGGACGCCGCCCAGTTGCACCGGGTCATGACTCAGGAGGCGGGACTCAGCGATCTGATTCTGAGCACGTTCCTGCTGCGGCACTCGATATTGCTGAACCGCGGCGTCGGGCTGACGCTGGTTGGTTCTCGGTACGACTCTGACACCAGACGTCTGCTGGAGGTACTTGCCCGTAATCGTCTGGTCTGGACGTGGCTCGACCTGGAGGATTCGCCCGAGGTAGAGGAGACGCTGCAACGTCTCGATGTTCCGGTGGATCAGCTGCCGATCGTGATGGTCCCCGGCCGGCCGGTGCTGCGGAATCCTGCCGGCCGGGCGCTGCTCGACGCCCTGGGCATTTCCTCTCACGCCCGGATGGACCCGCCCGGAGTCTGTGACCTGCTGGTCGTCGGTGGGGGTCCGGCAGGCCTGGCGGCCGCGGTCTACGGGGCGTCGGAGGGAATGGCGACGACCCTTGCCGAGGACACCGCCGTCGGGGGCCAGGCTGGCACATCATCTCGGATCGAGAACTACCTCGGCTTTCCTGCGGGCTTGTCAGGCGACGAGCTCGCCGCCAGAGGAGCACTGCAGGCACGGAAGTTCGGGGTCAGGATCAAGCTGGCGGCCAGGGCAGTCATGCTCGAGTCGCGTGCGGGGACGCACGAAGTCAGGTTCGATGACGGCGACACGATCGCGGCCAGGTCGGTCATCATCGCAACCGGCGCTCGCTACAACCGGCTTCCGCTCGAACGGCTCTCAGACTTCGAGGGCGTGGGGGTCTATTACGCCGCCACGCAGGCTGAGGCGCAGGCCTGCGCGCCGGGACCGGTCGCCGTCGTGGGCGGCGGCAACTCGGCAGGACAGGCTGCCCTGTTCCTGAGCCGCTCCTGCTCAGCCGTGCACATACTCGTCCGGGCCGGGTCGCTCAGCAAGTCCATGTCCCGGTACCTCGTCGACAGGATCGAGCGCAACCCCGCCATTACCGTGAGGGCAGGCACCGAGGTGACCGGTCTTGTCGGCGACCAGCAGCTGACGGGACTCAGGGTCCGTCGCGGCGACCAGGCGCAGGAGCCGTCGGACCTCTCAGTCCGGGGCCTGTTCACGTTCATCGGCGCGAAGCCCGCGACCGACTGGCTGGGCGACCAGCTGGCACAAGACAGCCACGGATTCCTGCTGACCGGCCGCGACGTCCCCCCGGCCTGCCTTGAGGGTCAGGGCTGGGCGCCCTTGTTCCTGGAAACCAGCAGGCCCGGCATCTTCGCCGTCGGTGATGTCCGGAGCAATTCGGTCAAACGCGTGGCCGCGGCAATCGGCGAGGGGTCCGTCGCCGTGCGTTTGGCCTACGAGCGACTCCAGACATCCGGCGCAGAGCCTTCCTGACCGCCGGGACCCGTGTGGCGGAATCCCGGCGACGTTTTCCGTCGGTGAACGTAGCTGTGTTGTGGCTTAGAACCAGTACGGCTCGCTGGAGCCGCGGTGGACCAGAGTGGGGTCCCTGCGCAGGTCGCGGCCGCGCTGTTCGAGGCGGAATGCGAGCCAGGAACGGCGAACGAGGTGGCCGAGCGGCTGGCGACGATCCCGCAGGCGTTCACCGTCAACGTCACCTCCGGCCGGAGCAATGTTTATGTGCAGGTCGTGGCCTGCGATCAGGCCACCCTTGCGCGACTGTTGCTGGATCACTGACCCAGTCTGCATCCGCGATGCCCGGTACCTCCCGCCGATCGCGGCCGGGTTCTCGGCAACGCTAAGGCTGAGACGCTGCGCGCCTATCAGTATCCCCACGGCCCGCAATGGCAGCGGCTCGCTGCCGGGCAGGAACCGGAGGTGGCGCACTGAGGCTCACGCGGTTCGGCGCACCAGGAGCCGAGCGGCCAGCGAGTTCTGCGATGGTGGGACAGCCGTCGCACCGATCAGAGGCCGGAGGGCCTGACTGTCAGGAACGGATTCCGTGTTGCTTGTCACTTTTGGGAGACGGCGATCACTCGTAGCCACGCTCCGGGCCGCAGGCCGGTCTCGCGCAGGAAGAAGGCGGAGAAGTTCGCGGCGTCGGAGAATCCTAGCCGCTGCCCGCACTGGGCCTGGCTGAGGTCGTCATGGGCCAGCAGCCTCTTGGCTTCCAGGAGCAGGCGCTCGCAGATGTAGTTTTTGGCGCTGCGGCCAGTCGCCGCGTGCACGGCGCGGGTCAGCGTGCGTGGCGAATACCCGAGTCTGCGCGCGTAATGGGCGACGTCGTGGTGGGTGCGGAAGTCCTCTTCCGCGGCGTAGCGGAAGCGCAGGAAGGCGTCGTTCGCGGCTTGGCCGAAGGCGGCGGGCGGGTCGATACGCAGCAAAAGCGCGGACAGCAGCAGGCTGGAAAGCTCTCCCGTCCGGGCGCCAGGCGACGCGCTGTATTCGAGGCGCAGGTGCGCGAGCGCGACGCTGATCAGCGGCCATGCCCCGGCGGTGGCTGTCCAGCATGCCCCGGTCATCAGGCCGCGGGCCAGGTCACGGCTGGCGGGCGTGACTGGCGCGGTCGGCACGAACAGGACTATGTCGCCGGCGAGGTCCGCGATTCCGGACCAGCGGTGCACCACACCCGGGGGGATCCATACCACGCTTCGGGAGGCCAGGTGGTGGGCGGAGAAGTCCATCGAGAGCTCGCCTTGTCCGCGGCGCACGACGGCGAGCACGTGAAAGTCGGCGCGCATCGTCGAGCCGTCGTTGATGTGCCGCAGCCTGCCGAAGGTCATCGTCTCGACGGGTGCGAACGTTCCGCCTGGCGGCTGGTAGGTCTTTTGCTGGACTGAGACCACGTGTCCATTTTTCACTATGCCGCGTCCCCTCACGACGATGCCATCCCGGCGCGCCCAGGGTTGACTTGAGGCATCGCTAGAAAGCAGCTAGACAACAGGGAGTTCGCGTGGAAACCATCAGCAGGCCGGACCTTCCGGTCTACGACTACCAGCCCGGGGCAGGCCCGGCCCTGGTCCTTCTTCACTACTGGGGAGGATCAGCCCGCACCTGGCAGCCGGTCATCGACCTGCTGCCGGGACGCGCCATCGTGAGCATCGAGGCCCGCGGCTGGCGGCGCTCGCGCGGGCTGCCCGGCCCGTACACCCTGGAGCAGCTCGCCCAAGACGTGCGTGACGTCATCACCGACGCCGGCCTGACCGACTACATCCTGGTCGGGCACTCCGCGGGCGGCAAGGTGGCCCAGCTCGTGGCCGCCGAGCACCCGGCCGGGCTCGCCGGGCTGGTCCTCGTCGCGTCGGTGCCCTCCAAGCCCCCCGCCCACATCAACGCCGAATTCCAGGAGCAGCTGCTGCACGCCTACGACAACGAGGCAGCCGTCGCCGGCGGCCGCGACCAGATCCTGACCGCGACCCCGCTGAGCGATGACGTCAAGGCCCAGATCGTGGCGGACTCCCTCGACGTCGTCCCCGAGGCGCGCGACGAATGGGCACGGCACGGGGTCGTCCAGGACATCACCGCCGAGGCCCGGGCCATCGAGGTCCCCGTCACGGTCATCGCCGGCGAAAACGACAAGCTCGAGCCGGAACAGGTGCTGCGCGACAACCTGCTGCCCTACCTTGCCAAGGCCGAGCTGCACGTCATCCCCCGCACCGGCCACCTCAGCCCCCTCGAGGCACCCGCCGAGCTCGCCCGGATACTGCAGACGGCGCCTTCGGCCTAGGGAAACACGCGCAGGGACGCTGGCCAGGCTGGCCCGAGCGGTCAGATTACCTATCAGGCAAGGGCGCGGCTTCCGCGGGCTACCGAGTCTGCGGACCAAGGTCCCGAGCGCTTCCGACCTTCGCACCTGTGCGCGTCCAGGAGTCACCGCCAGGGTCGAAGTAACAAAGCAGGTCTGCGCCGGAGGGAGATGGCACATGCCGCTAACTGCGGGCGACACTGCCTCGGCGATGGTCGCGGCGGCGGTCTGGGCGCCCTCTGTGCACAACACGCAGCCCTGGTGGTTCGTGGCCGAGGGATCCGAGCTGAGCCTCTACGCCGATTGCGGCCGACAGCTCGCGGTCGCCGACCCAGCTGGCCGCGAGATGCTGATCAGCTGCGGCGCCGCGCTGTTCACGGCCCGCCTGGCAGCACGGTCGCTCGGCTGGATCCCTCGCACTGCACTGCTGCCCGACCGCGATGATCCACTGCTCGTCGCCCGTGTCAGCTGGGAGGAGAGGGCTGCTCCGGCGGCCTTCGAGACCACGCTATTCGGCCAGGTGCGCCAGCGTCGCACGCACCGGGGCGGGTTCGATCCTCTCCCGCTGGCGCCGCAGCTGCTGACCGTGCTGCAGGCCGGGGCCGCCCGCGACCACGCCCAGCTCCGCGTCGTCACCGACGAATCCAGCCGGGCATGGCTAGCCTCCAGTGTGCGGGCCGCGGACGAGGCCATCAGGCTTGACAGCCGGCGTGCGAGGGAACAGGCCATGTGGACGTCGCCACCGGGCAGTCCCAGGCCAGATGGAGTGCCTGCCTGCTCCTATCCCGCTCGCTCCGTCCACACCGTTCCTGACTTCCCCAGCCGCGATTTCGCGCGAGGACGCGGCTGGGGGCTCGCGCCTGCGAGCACCGATGCGATGGCTTACTCCGCGGGCGTGGTCTGCCTTCTCACCACCGTCGGCGACGAACCGATTGACTGGGTGAACGCGGGCCAGGCCCTGCAGCGGATACTCCTGACCAGCGCCGCGGTCGGCGTTGCCGCCGCACTGCACAGCCAGCCGCTCGAATTCAGCCGGACGCGCGAGCTCATCCGCGGCCACACCGCCGATGGCAGCTACCCGCAGCTGATAATCCGGCTCGGCACGGTGATCCAGTCCGCCGGCAGCGTCCGCCGCTCACCCGGCAGCATGCTGGCAGCCCGCCTCGCGCCGCGCTCGCCCAGCCAAGTGTGATCCTGCGCTAGCTGCGGGCCGTGCGGCGCTGCGGGCTGGTCGTCTGGCCGAGTCGCTCAGCTTAGTGTCCGCTGCCGTCTCTGATGATGACCAGCGGACATGTCGCATGGTGCGCACAATGCTGACTCACCGAGCCGAGTAGCGCGCCGACGAAACCGCCGTGTCCGCGACTGCCCACGACCAGGAGATCGGCTCCCTTGGCACAGTCCAGCAACACCTCCGCGGCGTTGCCTTCGCGCACGGTAGTGGTGAGCTGGACCGGGCTCGCCGAATCTACGCAGTCCGCGATCGAGTCGGCGAGCGCCTTGGCCGCGACTCCCTCGAAGTCCATGTCATCAGCCGGCGCCAGCATCCAGCCGTAGCCGCCGGCGGCCGCGGGGTACTGCCAGGCGATGACTGCCTCTATCGCCGCTCCGGTCAGCGCGGCCTGGCATGTCGCCCACCGCAGCGCCCGCTTTGACGAGGGAGAGCCATCGACGCCCACGACGATCCGCTGACCTGCGGTTTCGCGTTGCTGGTTCATCTCAGTTTGCCTCCGTTCAAACCCAGCCTGGCGCAGCAGCACGCACCGCAGCAGGGTCGTGGGTCGCTGTGAACTGGGACCTTGGGCTTGCCCGGCAGGCGTGCAACGCTCAGCCGGCGTGCGCTGCGGCGGCCGGGACTACCAGCACCGGACAGCTGGCATGGCGCCAGCAATAGCTGCTGACGGATCCATGGATCAGCCGCTGAACTGGGTGACCGGACCGTGTACCCACCACGATCACGTCACCGGGCCGGCAGGCTGTCCTGGTGAGCGCCAGCGCCGGATCGGCTTGCGGTGTTTCGATTCTGAGCGGCACCTCCACCGGCATGCCGCCCGTGACCGCGCGGAGTGCCCGTCGCACGAGCACGGACGAAGCCGCGTTCTGCTCACTGCCGGAAAAGTTCAGGATGACGTGCGGATGGCGGAGACGACGCATTCGCCGTCCGCCATGGCGAGGGAGTCCGAGCGTCCAGGCGCGTACTGCTACCAGCTCGGCGTCCCGTGCCCTAGCCAGCCGGGTAGCGGCTGCCAGCGCGGCCAGGCCGCCAGGTGAGTCGTCGACTCCGACGACCACCCGCTTAATGGCAGTAGCACTCAGCGCCGCCGGTTCCGCTGACGCAAGAGACATGCTCGCCACCCCTGATCCATTTCCGTCGCTAGTAACGCCGGTAGCTCAGCCGGTCCCTGACCGCAACCACGCCGGCGACCTGACGGACGGCCAGCAGCAGGCTGTGCGCGATCGTCTCGGTGTCCGCAGGCCCAGACATGGTCACGACGCCACGGGTGACGTGCACCGTGAAGGCAAGCGGGTCCAGCGCGAACTCGCCCTCGATGACCTTGCTGGCGATCTCGCCCCCGATCTCTTCGTCCGGCCGGTCGTACACGCCGAGCAGGTCGATCCGGCTCACAATGCCGACGAGCTTGCTGGCGCCAGTGACCACCGGCAGCCGCTTGACGTGCTTGGAGTGCATGGTCCGCGCCGCATCGGCCACCGTTGCGCCCGGGCCAATGGTGATGGCCGGACGCGACATGAGCTTGCCGGCTGTCAGCGCGGCTGCCTTGGCCCTGTCACGGTGCCGGAGCGTTCCATGTGTCTCGGCGCCGAGCAGCCCTTCCTTGACGAGCAGGTCGTCCTCCGAGACGACGCCCACTACGCGGTCGCGGGCATCCAGCACCGGGAAGGCGCTGACGCCGCGGCGGCGCATGACCTGAACTATGTCCTTGTATTCGGCGCCTTCGCGCACACACACCACGTTGCGCGTCATGACATCGCTGACCAGGCTCGCCATCGGGCTCATCTCCTGACTATGGCTACCAGACCAGCCTGGCGACCCCCGGCGCTGCCGGGCAGAGACCAAAGGCCTCGTCGGCCGGGACCAACAGGCATGCTCCGCAGCTTTACGGGAGGGACCCATCCGCTTCTCGCGGATCCTGATGGCGCGGTGCCCGCCCGCGTTCGCCGGTATCTCCGCGACCTCTTATTCGGGTCCCTCCCGCACCACCAATACGACCGCGTCCAGTCCACGCACGGCAGGGCCGAAAGTCGCTCAGCGTTGGGACTCAGGTCCATGGGGTCGCGGTCCGCGCGGGAGCCTCGCAGCAGACTGCGACCGGTCAGGCCAGGGACGAAGGTCCATCCCGCCGGGGACGGCTGGCCCTGCCGTGAGGCGCCGGCGCGGCCGAGGCTGGCCAGGTACCGAGGCGGGAGACAGGCATGAGATCACACCGAACGCCCCGCATGCGGCTGGCCCGGCGGCTGGGAATCGAACGCAACCCGCTGCGCCGCCGCTCTGACTGGATCGAAGCATGGCTGCGCCTCGCCGTGCTCATTGCCCTGGTTCCCGCGTGCATCCTGGCCGGAAGCGCGGCGGCCGGGCTCGCGCACGCGGCCGGTCTGCCGGCTGAGCGGGCAGCGCGCCATGACCGGCAGGTGACAGCGGTCCTGCTGGCCGGCGCCCCGTGGGCGGGCTTGTCGGTTTCACAGGCGGCAGTGCTATGGGTGCCAGCCCGCTGGACTGCCGCTGGCACCTCGCGCACCGGCATGGTGCCTGCGGTCCCCGGCACACCGCGGGGCGCGAAGGTTCAGGTCTGGCTGGACAACGCTGGCCAGGTGGTCTATGCCCCGCTGACAGCGGGCTCTCTTGCCACCCGGACGGCAGCCACGGGAGCCGGCGCAGCCGTCACGGTCGGGCTGTCGGCGTGGCTGCTGCTGAGCTGCGTGCGCCTGGCCCTGAACCGCCGTCGGCTCCGGACGTGGGATAACGCCTGGACCGCGGTCGGTCCGCAATGGTCGGGGCGTCATCCGGACTGAGCTGAGGCCAGGGGGACGCGCCAGTTCAACTCGGTGCCGCCGCCTTCTGCAGGCCTCAGCAGCAGTTCGCCGCCGAGCTTCACGGCCCGCTGCTCCAGGTTGCTGAGGCCGCTACGCCGGCTAGTGCCCTTAATTCCCGAGCCGTTATCCCGGACGGTGAGCGACAACGTGTCGCCGACCGTTATCTGCACGTCAACCTGGCTCGCGCCGGCGTGCCTGGCCGCGTTGGACAGCGCCTCACGCAGGACGCTGAGCAGCTGGTCTCCCAGCTCTGCGTGCACCTCATCGTCCAGCCGGCCAGCCAGCTGCAGCGCGGGCGGAAAGCCGAGCAGGGGCGTCATCTCGTCGGCGACCTGGAGGATCCGGACGCGCAGTGCAGGCGGCTTAGTCTCCGGCCTGGCCTGCAGCGCGAAGATCGAGGACCGGATCTCCCTGATGGTCTCATCGAGGGCATCGACTGCGCTGCTGATGCGCTGAGCGGCATCGGGCGCGCTGATCAGGCTGAGGCTGCCCTGCAGTGACATGCCCGTCGCATACAGCCGCTGGATCACCAGGTCGTGCAGGTCGCGTGCGATCCGGTCGCGGTCCTCGAAGACGGCTACGCGCTCGGCCTGGCGACGGTGCTCTGCTAGCTCAAGAGCGATGCCGGCCTGAGATGCGAAGGTCAGCAACATCTCCGCGGCCGCCGCCGGCAGCGCCATCGAGCCGGGCCTGCGCCCGGCGGTGAGGACTCCGCGCACGTTTCCCTTTGCGCCTAGTGGAACCAGGATCGCGGGACCCAGGTTCAGACGCTCCCTGGCCACGGTGGCTACCCGCGCATCGTGGCTGAAGTCCTCAACCGCGAGCTGCTCGCCGGTAGCCAGGACCAGCCCGGAGGCAGAGCCGCTCGTCGGCAGCACCAGGCCGAGTGAGCCCTGCGCGCCGTCACCCGCCGCGTGCTCGATGTGCAGCTGACTGCGATCCTCCGTCGGGAGGGCCAGGACGACAAGGTCAGCACCCGAGATCTCGAGCGACTTCTCGGTGATCAGCTGCAGTGCATCGCTGGCGCCGGCGCCTGACAGCAGCTTCCTGGTCACCTCGCCGCTGGCAGCCAGCCAGCGCTGCTGGCGCCTGGCCTCGTCGTAGAGCCGCGCATTCTCGATCGCGACGCCGGCCGCGGCTGCTAGCGCGATCAGCAGGGCCTCGTCGTCCTCGTCGAACTCGGCGCCTCCCCGCTTCTCGGTCAGGTAGAGGTTGCCATAGACCTCGTCGCGGATCCGGATGGGCACCCCGAGGAACGAGGTCATCGGCGGGTGGCCGGGCGGGAAGCCGTACGACAGCTCGTGCTCGCCGAGGCTGGCGATCCGCAGCGGCCTCGGGTCGGTGATCAGCGCGCCGAGCAGGCCACGCCCCTCTGGCCAGTGGTGGATCTGCGTGATCTGCTCTTCGGTCAGGCCGACCGGGATGAACTCGGCGAGCCGGCCGCCATCGCCGATCACGCCCATGGCGCCGTACTGGGCATCCACCAATGTCACCGCGGATTCCACAATTCGGCGCAGCACGGCCTCGATGTCCAGGTTTGTGCCGATAGTGACGACGGCCTCGAACAGCGCGTTGACCCGGTCCCTGGTGTCCAGTACCGCTTGCAGCCGGACCTGCAGCTCGGCAAGCAATTCGTCGAGCCGCAAGCTGGGCAGCGACCGTTTTGTGCTGCTTTCCACATCGGCTCCCGCGATCACAGGCCAGGACCGAAGTGATCATACGACCGCCGTCAGCGGTGTGACCAGCAGCCTCCCGGCACGAGACCGCGGCACTCGGCCGCTCCAAGGCCGAGCGGATCGCGATCGATCAGGTGGTCTCCGGCAGCATGTCGATGGCACCACACGGGCACTCGGCTGCGCAGATGCCGCAGCCCTTGCAGTAATCCATGTCAATCTCGTACCGACGGCCGGGACCGAGCTTGATCACCGCGTTGTCGGGGCAGACGCCGTAACAGTTGTCGCACTCAAAGCAGTTGCCGCAGGACATGCACCGGCGGGCCTCGAACAGCGCGGTCTTCTCGTCCAGGCCGCCAGTGACCTCATCGAAGGTGGTAATCCGGCGGGCCGCATCCAGCTGCGGCCGGACGGTGGCGGGCGCGTCGGAGTAGTACCAGGTGTTGAGGCGGCCCGCATCGGCCAGCCTCGGCCCCGTGCTTGCGGCGACTGTGCCTGCGGCGATACCGGCACCCCTTAGCCACGTGTCGATGCCGCGGGCCGCCCGCTTGCCATGCCCGATGGCGACCGTGACAGTGCGCTCGGCGGGCACCATGTCGCCGCCGGCGAAGATGCCGCGACGCCCGGTCATGAGGTCGGTGCCAACCCGGACCACGCCGTCCTCGATCTCGATGCCGGCCACTCCGTCCAGCAGCGAGAGCTCAGCCTCCTGGCCGAGCGCCAGCACCACGGTGTCCGCCGCCAGCTCGGTGAACTCGCCCGTTGGTTGCGGGAAACCAGTCTCGTCCAGTTCCATCTTCTCGATAGTCAGCTTGCCCTCGTCGGCCCTGGCGATCGTGGACAGCCACATCATCCGCACGCCCTCGTCGGCGGCTTCCTCGACCTCGATGTCGTGGGCCGGCATCCGGTCCCTGGTCCGCCGGTAGACCACAACCGCGTCGGTCGCGCCGAGCCGCCTGGCGGTCCTGGCCGCATCCATGGCAGTGTTGCCGCCGCCGTAGATGGCGACACGCCGGCCGAGCTGCGGCCGCTCCGGCCCTTCCATGTCGTGCAGCAGGCTGACCGCGTCCAGGATCTTCGCCGAATCGCCGGCCGGGATGTCGGCGTGCTTTCCGCGCTGAGCGCCGACCGCCAGGAACGCCGCGTCGAAGCCGCCGTCAGCCATGGCCTGCTCGATGTCAGTGACCGGCTGGCCGCCTTCCCAGGTCACCCCCATGGCCAGGATCCGGCCGACCTCGGCGTCCAGGACGTCACGCGACAGGCGGTAGGCAGGGATGCCGAACCGCATCATCCCGCCAGCCCAGTGGCCGGAGTCGCGCAGCGTTACCCGGTGTCCGAGCAGCCGCAGATGGTACGCGGCGGACAGGCCGGAGGGCCCAGCCCCGACGATCAGCACGCTCTTGCCGGTGTCCGGCGCCGTGACGGGGACGGTCCAGCCCTGCCTGATGGCCTCGTCGCCGAGGAACCGCTCTACCGAGTTGATCCCGACGGCGGTGTCGAGCTGGGCCCGGTTGCAGGCCGTCTCGCACGGCCGGTAGCAGACCCGGCCCATGATCGCCGGCAGCGGATTATCCAGCATGATCTGCCGCCAGGCGGCTTCGTAGCCGCCGTCCTCGGCGTGGTACAGCCACTGCTGGATATTTTCCCCGGCCGGGCAGGCGTGGTTGCACGGCGGCATCAGGTCTACGTAGACCGGCCGCTCGGTGCGCCAGGACCCGGTCTTGTTGGCCAGGCTCGAGCCAGGGTCAAGCGTGATCGCGAACGGCTTGTCCATCACTCGGACACCTCGTTCCTGTCCCCGCGGTCGTACTGGCCGTCCGGCAGGAGGCCGAACCTGACGATGTTCGCGTCGGCCATTCGCTGCAGGCGGGCGATCACGGCGGCGCCATCAGGTGTCCTGAACAGGTGCGCGTACCTGGCCTGCAGCCGCAGGTAGTCCTCGACTGGCGCCTTGCGGCGGATCGGCGTAGCGCTCACCACCTCGCCCGCCTCGGCCTCGAAGACAGGGAACAGCCCGGTCTGCTCGGCCAGCCTGGCGATCCTGATGGTGTCACCGGACGCGCTGCCCCAGCCGAGCGGGCACGGCACGAGGATGTGCAGGTAGCGGGCACCCCGGAAGTCCATGGCCCGGCGCACCTTGTATTCCAGGTCGCGCAGGCCGGCGACGGTGGCGGTGGCGACGTACGGGATCTGGTGCGCCATCGCGATAAGCGGTGCGTTCTTGCCCTGGCCGAACCCGTTGCCCGGCTCGGGACCGACCGCGGGGGTGGTGGCGGTCCTGGCCGCCGGGGGAGTGGCGCCGGAGCGCTGAACCCCGGTGTTCATGTACGCCTCGTTGTCGTAGCAGATGAACAGCACGTCATCGTTGCGCTCGAACATGCCCGACAGGCAGGCGAAGCCGATGTCCACCGTGCCGCCGTCGCCGCCCTGACCGACGACACGGACATCGGCGCGGCCCTTGGCCCGCATCGCCGCTGCAACGCCAGTGGCCACTGCGGGCGCGTTGCCGAACAGCGAGTGGATCCACGGGATCCGCCAGGATGTCTCCGGGTATGGCGTGGAGAACACCTCCAGGCATCCGGTGGAGTTCACCGCGATCATCTGGCCCGCGGTCGCGCGCATTGCGGCGTCGAGCGCATATCTGGCGCCGAGTGCTTCTCCGCAGCCCTGGCAGGCGCGGTGCCCGCAGTTGAGGGAGTTGGTGCGGTCGGCACCGGACTGCACCGAGCGCTCCTCCGCGGTCAGCAGCCGGTTGCCGGCAGCGAAGCTGCCTACCTGGTAGAACTTGACAGGCTGGACGGGCATGGCAGCTGCTCCTATCCGATCTTGTGTGCCACGGCGCCGAGGTCACGCAGGATGTTCTCCGCGGCCGGGCCGGACCGGCGGCTGGCTGCGACGCGGGCGAGCTCGCGCTCGATCAGCCCGGTGTTCAGGTCGAGGAAGGTCAGCGGCGCCAGTTCGTCGTCGGCGGCGCTGGTGAACGCCGCACGCAGTGAGGCCTTGGTGACGGCGCGGCCGCCGAGCCCGGCGATCACCGTGTAGCTGCGCAGCCGCCCTTCCCGCGGCCCGGACTGAGTGGCGGCCAGCTGGACGTTCGCGGTCACGATGCCCCCGATGCCGACGGCGAGTGCCCGCTCGAGGATCAGGACGCGGCTGGCCCCGCGCAGCGCGTTTCCGACAAATTCAAGGGGGAACGGCCGGAACGAGGTAATCCCGAGCGCGCCGATCCGCATCCCGCCCGCGCGCAGCTCGTCGATGACGTCCTTGATGGTGCCGAGCACGGAGCCGAGCGCGACCACGATGGTGTCGGCGTCCTGGGTCCGGTAATGCCGCGCCAGCCCGCCGGAGTCGCGCCCGAACTCCCCGGCGAATGCTGCCGCCACCTCCGGGATCAGTTCCAGCGCCTGGCTCTGCCTGGCGTGCGCGAGGTAGCGCACCTCGGTGAACGCCTCGGGCCCGACCATCGCGCCGATGGAGACCGGATCGTCGGGATCGAGGACCTGGCGTGGCTCGTAGCGCGGCAGGAACCGGTCGACCTGCTCCTGGCTGGGCACGTCGAGCCGCTCGTGCGCGTGCGTCAGTACGAAGCCGTCCATGCAGACCATGACCGGCAGAGACACCTCCTCGGCGATCCGGAACGCCTGGAGGTGCAGGTCGATAGCTTCCTGGTTGGTTTCGGCGTAGAGCTGGATCCAGCCGCAGTCGCGCTGCGACATGGCGTCGCTGTGGTCGTTCCAGATGTTGATCGGCGCGCCGATCGCCCGGTTCGCCACCGTCATCACGATCGGCAGCCCGAGGCCGGCGGCGTTGTACAGCGCCTCTGTCATGTACAGCAGGCCCTGGCTCGCCGTCGCAGTGTAGGCGCGGGCACCCGCAGCGGAAGCGCCGATCGCGACGGACATCGCCGCGAACTCCGACTCCACGTTGATGAACTCGCACGGCGCAAGCGCACCGGACTTCACCAGGGTGGCCAGCGCCTCGACGATGTGGGTCTGCGGCGAGATCGGGTACGCGCAGACGACCTCGGGTCGGCACAGCGCAACGGCTTCCGCCACGCCGCGAGACCCCTCGATCTGCCGGAACCGCCCGTCACGGGCACGGGCCAGGCGGGCGGCCGGGGCCGGCTTGCCGAGCTGGCTGAGCGCGCCGGCGTACGCGGCGCGGGCCGCGACGGCGTTGCCCTCGCCGACCCGCCCGGCGAACCGCTCGCCGATCGCGCCCACGACTGACTCGATGGAGATGATGCCAGTCAGCGCCGCGAACCCGCCGAGCAGCGCGGCGTTGGGGACCGGCCGGCCGACGTGCTGCTGGGCCAGGTCGGTCGCCGGCACGGTCAGCAGCGCTCCAGGGCTGAGCTGGTCGGTGAACTCGGCAATGCCAAGCTCGCTGGCCGGCCGGGCCGAGTTGATCAGGACGAGCGCGTCCGGCCCGGTTCCCTCGAATACGTTGACCTGGTGCAGCAGGGTCGGGTCCTGGATGATCAGCACGTCCGGGTGCATCACCGGCTCGCGGACCCGGATCGGGGCGTCGTCGATCCGGCAGAAGGAAACCACGGGCGCGCCGGTTCGCTCGGAGCCGAAGCTCGGGAATGCCTGCGCGTGCCTGCCCTCAGCGAACGCGGCGGCAGCCAGCAGTTCCGCAGCCGTGACGACGCCCTGGCCGCCCCGGCCATGTATCCGGACCTCGAACACGAGCTTGCCTCCTGCTGCACGGCGCGTCAGTACGCGGCAAAGGCTGCCAGCGGCAGCATCGGCCCGGTGGAGGCAAGCGGCCCGCGATCGCAGGACCAAAGGCCCTGTCTGCGCTCTCACCGGCGCGGCGGCAGTCCCGCATCCGGTGCCGCCGCCCTCAGCTGGCGGTGCCGCACAACTGGTCGTCTGCAGATCGGGGACCTAGGTCCTGCGGATTGCCGGCCAGCGGGGGTCCTTCGGCCCTGGTGACGGCAATGCACGGCTGGAAGCGTGGCAGGCATGGGATCACAAGGGCGGCTAGTTGAGGAGCGCGTGATGTCCGATACCAGGCTCGAGGTCCTGGACGAAGCCGAATGCTTGCGGCTCATCGCGCCGGGCGGCATTGGCAGGCTGGCGTTCGACGGGCGGTTCGATCTGACCGTGCTGCCCGTCAATTACAAGCTGGTCGGCGGCACGGTTCTGTTCCGGACGGTGCACGAGGGCGCGACGGAGGCAGACCTCAGGACCGGCATTCCCCGCGCCGAGTTCCGCGTCGCCTTCGAGGTGGACGATCTCGACCCTGTTACCCGCGAAGGCTGGAGCGTGCTGGTCCAGGGACCGGCGCATCACGTCGACTCAGCCGAGGAACGGGCGGCGGCGCTGGCGGCGGGCGTGGAGTCGTGGGCCGGCGGCCAGCGGGACCAGTTCATCCGCATCACGCCCGTTCGCGTCACCGGCCGGCGGATCCGGCACTGAGCTGGCGCTGAAACAGGAGGAAGACAATGCGAGCGATGGTGTACCACGGACCAGGCAGCCGGGCCTTCGACGAGGTGCCCGACCCTGAGATCACCGACGACGCCGATGCCATCGTGCGCGTCGACGCCACCACGATCTGCGGCACCGACCTGCACATCCTGGGCGGTGACGTGCCGTCCGTGCACGCAGGCCGGGTGCTGGGCCACGAGGCGGTGGGCACGGTCGAGCAGACCGGGAGCGCAGTGCGAACGGTCGGAGAAGGCGACCGCGTCCTGGTGTCCTGTATCTCCGCCTGCGGCACCTGCAGGTACTGCCGGGCAGGCCAGTACGGGCAATGCCTGGGCGGCGGCGGCTGGATCCTGGGCCACACCTGCAACGGGACCCAGGCCGAATTCGTCAGGGTGCCCTATGCGGATGCCTCGACCCACCGGCTTCCGGCCAGCGTCTCGAGCGAGGACGCGCTGATGCTGGCCGACATCATGCCGACCGGCTACGAGGTCGGCGTGCTGAAGGCAGGCGTGCGCCCTGGCGACGTTGTCGCAGTGATCGGCGCCGGACCTGTCGGTCTGGCCGCCATCATCGGTGCGAGACTTTTCAGCCCGAGCCATATCGTCGCCATCGACGTGGCCGCCCGCAGGCTCCACGCCGCTAAGGTATTCGGCGCTGACGTGACGGTCAGCAACTGTGACAGCGAAGCGCTGCACGTGGTCCAGTCCCTGACTGACGGGCTCGGCGCCGACGTCACGATCGAGGCCGTCGGCAAGCCGGAGACCTTCGAGCTGGCGGTGAGTCTGGCCAGGCCGGGTGGACGGATCGCGAACGTGGGAGTGCACGGCAAGCCTGCCACGCTGCACCTGGAGGACCAGTGGACCAGGGATATCACGGTCACCACCGGGCTGGTAGACACGTACTCGACGCCGATGCTGCTACGTCTGCTCGCCACCGGTCAGCTTGACGTCCGGAAGTTCATCACGCATCAGTTCAGCTTCGACGAGTTCGACGAGGCCTACGACACCTTTGCCGGCGCGGCCGACACTGGTGCGCTCAAGGTAGTCATCAGCCGATAACGGTGGCGTGCCCGCCGGCTGCTTCCAGGGAATCAGGCCGGGGCCCGCCGCAGAGGTGCAGGCACTGGCCCTCCCTGTCGGCTCGGACCTGACTGGCTTGCGTTTCGCAGCACCTGGTACAGGCCGCCTGACGTCATCAGTTGCTGGTGGGTACCGCGCTCGGTCACCCTGCCGTCCTGCAGCACGATGATCTCGTCCATCTGGTCCAGGTAGTCAAACTCGTGCGTGATGAGCAGCAGGCTGTGGCCCTCGGCGGCGGCCAGCACGTCG
>DASPWG010000115.1:0-34630 GCA_035621915.1 Streptosporangiaceae bacterium | reverse complement strand
AGATCAGGCCGGTGCCGAACGGCGACACGAACGCGTCGATGTGCAGCAGCGTGGCCAGCCAGCCAAGCCCTGCCAGCGCCGCCACGGCCGCGAACGGGTAGATGGAGATCGGGTTCGTCGACGCGATGCCCTGGAAGCCCTTCAGGAGCTGGTCAGACGGCACCGCGCCGATGAAGACGATCTGGGCGAGGATGTAGACGGCGGTTCCGATCAGGGTCGCCATGATGATCGCGCGCGGCAGGTTCCGCTGCGGGTCCCTGATCTCGCCCGCTAGCTGGTCGGCCTGCTCGAAACCGAGGTAGGAGAACACGATGCCGGCGCCGGGAATTGCGGCGAACACGGCCTTGATACCGAACGGCATGAAGCCGCCGCCGCCAGGGCTGAAGTTGCCGGAGTGGAACTGCGTGAACAGCACGATGATCGCGAGGACCGGGATCGCGAGCTTCCACCACATGATGCCGGCGTTGACCTTGCTGAACAGGCGCATCGCCAGGAAGTTGATACAGGTGAACACGGCCATCAGGACGATCGTCATGATGAAGCCGGTCGTCGAGATGAACGCCTTGGCCGGGTTGTACAGCCCGTGCCAGTAGAACGAGCCGTAGGTCATCACCGCGTAGCACTCAATCGGCGCGACCGTGATGGCCTGCAGCCACGAGAAGAAGCCGAATGAGATGCCAGCGACGCTGCCGAAGGCCAGGTGCGGGAATCGCGCGGTTCCGCCGGATACGGGATACAGACCGCCAAGCTCAGCGTGGACCAGCGCCAGGATGAGTACCGCGAAGCCACCGATGAGCCAGCCGTAGATGGCCGCGGGCCCGGCAGCCGCGGTAGCGAGCATCGCGGCGAACAGCCAGCCGGAACCGATGATCGACGTCAACGAAGCCCAGGTGGCGCCGATAAGGCCCATTTCCCGCTTAAGACCGACATCACCCGGTCTGGTGACTGTGGCGACAGACTCAGCTGCCATGATTGAACCTTCTTTCCAGGTCCCTTACGTGGGCCATACGGCCTTGGAGTAGGGCTCATGGTAATGATCGACTTGGGCGATGAGAAGAAGTCACTTGGCGTCATTTCGGTAACGTGCGTTACTAATCAGCCGTCAGGTATACCGCGATCCGGGGTGTCGGGATCGATGTAAGGCCAGGTCAGAATAGGTGTCGCCGGACGCGCAGTCCGGTCGCGCCCACGTCATGAGCGTGTTAAGAAAAAGTAACGGGCACCCAGTGAGACACGCCGCGGGCGACTAACAGGGGGCTTGCGCGCGCAAGCCAGCCGGAGGAATACGGCGAGGTTAGCGCTGCCAGGGCGATCGGGGCCAGGAGCGAATGCCGATATCACGGCAGACCCGGCCGGGGTGGTTTCCGGGGCGCCGGCGAGTTTCCCGGAGGTCCCGGTGGTTTCCGGAGTGCGGGCGAGTTTCCCGGAGGTCCCGGTGGTTTCCGGAGCGCTGGCCAGTTTCCCGCGCGTCCCAGAGGAACGCTGGCCAGTGTCAGGCGGGTCCTGGTGGTTCCGGAGCGCTGGCCAGCTGCATGCCGGGCCTGGCGCTGCGGGAGCGAGGCTAACTGGCAGCAGTGGTGCGGCCTGGCATCACGGCAGGCGACGCGGCCCTGAGAGTGCTGACGTTGCCGCGTGGTCCGTGCTCGGCACAGTAGCGGCGGGACGCGTTTGAACTGGAGTCCACGAAGACCCGCGGGCAGGACGCCGTAGCGCAGATGCCGAGCCGGCTGACGCCATACAGCGAGATGGTCAGCGCGAGGCCGATGATGGCACCGGCGGCAAACTGGTCGGACGCCGAGCCCTGCGGGGCCAGGTGCACGTGCCACCGCTGCTCGTCGTGGCTCACCAACTCGGGCTGGATCGGGAACTGGACCAGCAGCGCGTTCAGCCGCTCGACCGCCTCCTGGCCTTCGCCGGTGGCCGCCGAGGTGAAGATGGACGCGAACTCGGTACGCAGGTAAGAGAGCACGGTGAGATCGCGGTGCGTGACCTTGCCAGCGATGCAGTCGCTGAGAGTATCCGTGCACGCATCCACGGAGGCGAGCGGATCGGGCTCGCCTTCAGCCAGCACGGCAGTATTGGCAAGGCGAACCGCGAGTTCTGCGTAAGACGACAGATTCACGACGGTCCTTACCTGCATGAGTGTGTCAGGAGGCCGCTTCCCCCGACTGAGTATGTCACAGTCGGCTTGGCCGCGGCGGGTCCCTTTAGCACATAACCGGTTACATCTCGTGGCATTGAGTGACGTGTCCGGTCCCTCCGGGCGGCCGCCACCGGTCCTGCCGGTGCGGTGGGCTAAGGTCCCGTCCATGTTCGCAGTCACCGCGGCGCGATTCGACGCCGAGAATCCCCTGTCCGGCCTCGAGCTGGGCGAGCACGAGGAACCCGTAGTCCCCGACGGCTGGACCACGGTCAGCGTCAGGGCTGCGTCGCTCAATCATCATGACGTGTGGACCTTGCGTGGCGTCGGACTGCCAGCCGAGCGTTTGCCCATGATCCTCGGCTGCGACGCCGCAGGAGTGGACGCCGACGGGCGAGAGGTCGTCGTGCACGCGGTCATCGGCGATCCGCTCGCGGCCGGCGGCGACGAGACGCTCGACCCCAGAAGGACGCTGCTCTCAGAGTTGCACCAGGGAACATTCGCAGAGCGGGTGGCAGTTCCGAGGCGCAATCTCGTTTCCAAGCCAGAAGCATTGTCCTTCGAGGAGGCGGCCTGCCTGCCGACCGCCTACCTGACGGCGTTCCGGATGCTCTTTGACCGGGCGCGGATCGGGCCGGGCGCGACAGTGCTGGTGCAGGGTGCCGGCGGCGGCGTCGCGACCGCCCTGATCAAGCTCGGCAGCGCGGCGGGGTACCGCATGTGGGCCACCAGCCGCAGCGAGGCTAAGCGCGCCCAGGCGATCGAGCTGGGAGCCGATTCCGCCTTCGAGGCCGGCGCGCGGCTGCCCGAGCGGGTGGACGCGGTGATGGAGACGGTCGGCGAGGCGACCTGGGCGCACTCGCTGCGGGCACTGAAGCCCGGCGGGACGGTCGTGATCTCCGGCGCTACGAGCGGTCCGATGCCGCCGGCCGACCTGAGCCGGGTCTTCTTCCTGCAGCTGTCTGTGGTCGGCTCGACCATGGGCACCCGCGACGAGCTGGCGAGGCTGCTGACCTTCTGCGAGCAGACCGGAACCCGCCCGGTGATCGACCGGGCCATGCCGCTGGCGCGCGCACGCGATGGCTTTGCGGCCATGATCGCCGGAGAGGTGTTCGGCAAGGTGGTCTTCACGCTCTAGCCGGGCGCGCCCTTTTTAAAGCGAAACGTGCCGCCGTCCACCCACTGCGGGAACCAGCGGGCCGCGGCGGTCAGTCGTTGCTGTCGGGCGGGTCAGCTCCGGGCCCGCCGGCATGCCCGGCCTCGCCGGTACCGGCGCCAGCCGAATCGCCGGTCTTGCGCCTGCTGCCGGGCGCACTGCCCTCGGTGAAGACCTCGACCCTCACCTTGGCCATCGTGTCGGCGAGGATGTCGCGCAGGTCGGACAGGGACCGCTCGCCGACGTCGCCGGCCTGCCTGGCCGCCGCGCGCAGTTCATTGGCGAACTGGATGGCCATCCGCTCAAGGTCGCTGAACGGGTTAGCGCCGCCGCGGCCCGCCCGCCCGGCCGCGCCGCCGCCAGGCTGATCCGCGTCATCCGACGATGCGCTCCAGGCCGATGACCAGCTGCCCCAGTCGCCGCTGCGGGCCCGCTCCTGCCAGTCAGACCACTCGCCGCCGCGGCTCCTGGCCCGGAACTTGGCCCGCATCTCCTCCCGGGTGCGCCGGGCCTCGTCCTTGATCCTGCGGGCCTCGTCGCCGGAGAGTCCAGCGTCGTGACCCGTCTTCGCGCCCGCCCTGGGGCCGCCGCGCGCGCCGGAGTCGGCGCCTGCTCCGGCCGTGTCCGCTGCCGAGCCGTCCCGGTCCTGAGCGTCCGGACGGGCGGCGTGCTGGTTGCGGACTGCCCTCGCGGCGGCCGCGAGTTCCTCGCGGATGCCGCGGACGGTGTCCCTGACGTCCTCGGAGATCTCCCTGGCCACGTCTCGCAGCGATTCGGTCAGCTCGTCCTCGAGGTCGGCCAGGTCGGTGAGCCGGTTGCGGATCTCCTCGCGGCCCTTGTCGGTGATGCTGTAGATCTTCTTGCCGTCAACCTCCTCATGCGTGACCAGGCCTTCTTCCTCGAGCCTGGCCAGCCGGGGGTAGATGGTGCCGGGGGAGGGCGCGTACACGCCGAGGAACCGGTCCTGCAGGAGCCGGATCACCTCATAGCCGTGGCGCGGCGACTCGTCGAGCAGCTTCAGCAGGTAGAGGCGGAGCCTGCCGTGCCGGAAGACCGGGCTCACCTCGGCTCACCGCCGTCCTCAGCACCCGGGCCACTGAGCGCGGAGCGTGGCATCGCATGCCTCTCGTCAGGAAGATCGTGACCACATACTAGATACGATATGTCGCGTCAGTCAAAAACTAGCGATGTATCGCGTCCACGGGCCCTGCGCTAGCCCGCCTCGTCGTCGAACTCGTCCTCGTCGAAGTCGTCCGGGTCTTCGTCGTCGGACTCGTCATCATCCTCGTCGTCGAGGTCGTCCGGGCCGTCGTCGTCCTCGTCGTCGAGGTCGTCCGCGGCCGGGTCGTCCACGTCCGTCTCGTCCGCGTCCGTCTCGTCCACGTCCCTGCCGTTGGCCTCAGCGGCGCCGGTGTAACCCGCGCCTGCGCTGGCCGGCCCCGGCACGTACCCGCCGGACTCACCGGGCTCACCGGGCTCGTCCTCGTCCTCGTCGTCCAGCCTGGCCAGCCAGGTGGCCAGGCTGTCGATCGTGGTCTCAGCGTCCGGGTGCTCGTCGACATAGTCACGCAGCCGCTCGGCCAGCCAGGCGACGGATATCTGCTCGTCTCCGCGCCGGTCGTCCAGTTCCTCGATGCCCCGGTCGGTGAAGTACATGGTTATCAGCCCGCCTGGGGGAGTGCGGCGGTCACAATAGCCGCCTGCTCAGCCGCGTGCGCCTTGGCCGAGCCCGACGCCGGAGCCGAGCTGGCGGGCCGGGAGACCAGCCGCACCACCCGGCCAGCCACCTCAGGAAGGTGCAGCGCCATGAACGGCCAGGCGCCCATGTTCGCCGGCTCCTCCTGGACCCAGACCAGCTGGGCGTCCTGCGGATAGGCGGCCAGCTCCGCGCTGATCTCGGCGGCCGGCAGCGGGTACAGCTGCTCCACCCGCAGCAGCGCGGTGTCAGCCAGCCCGGCCGCCCGGCGCCGCTCCGCCAGGTCGTAGTAGATCTTGCCCGAGCAGAACAGGATCCGCCGCACCGAGGCGGGGTCCGGCGCCGCCTGGTCAGCGATCACGGGGGCGAACGACCCGCCGGTGAAGTCGGCCTTGCTGGAGACCGCGGCCTTCAGCCGGAGCAGCGACTTGGGCGTGAAGACGATCAGCGGCTTGATCCGCCCTGACAGCGCCTGATAGCGGAGCAGGTGGAAGTAGCTGGCCGGCGTGCTCGGTATCGCCACCACCATGTTGTCCTGCGCGCACAGCGACAGGAACCGCTCCACCCTGGCCGAGGAATGGTCAGGGCCCTGGCCCTCGTAGCCGTGCGGCAGCAGCAGCACGACCCCGGACTTCTGGCCCCACTTCTGCTCGCCGGAGCTGATGAACTCGTCCACGATCGTCTGCGCGCCGTTGACGAAGTCACCGAACTGGGCTTCCCAGCAGACCAGCGCGTCCGGCCTGGCCACCGAGTAGCCGTACTCGAAGCCGACGGCCGCGTACTCCGACAGCAGCGAGTCGTAGACGTGCAGCTTGGCGGCGGGACTGTTGAAGGCCCGCAGCGGGGTGTACTCCTCGCCGGTCTTGCGGTCGACCAGCGTCGCGTGCCGCTGGCCGAACGTGCCGCGGCGCGAGTCCTGCCCGATCAGCCGCACGGCGTGCCCGTCGATGAGAACCGAGCCGAACGCCAGCAACTCGCCGGTGCCCCAGTCGATCTCGTCCTGCTCGACCATCGCGGGCCGCCGCTGCAGCTGCGGCAGCAGCCGCGGATGCACGGTGAAGTCATCGGGCAGCGCCACCTGGGTGTCCACGATCCGCTTGACGGTCTCCAGCGAGATCGCGGTCTGCACGCTGCCGTAGTCGAGCGGCAGGTCCTGTACCGGCTGCGGCCGCATCAGGGCGCCCGCCTCCGCGGGCCGGCTGATCGCGTCCTTGGTCTCGGTGAACGCGCGCTCAAGCTCCTGCTGGAAGTCGCGCAGCGCCTGCTCGGCCTCCTCCATGGTGATGTCACCACGGCCGATAAGGGCCTCGGTGTACAGCTTGCGGACCGAGCGCTTGGCGTCGATCAGGTCGTACATGATCGGCTGGGTGAACGACGGGTTGTCGGTCTCGTTGTGACCGCGGCGCCGGTAGCAGATCATGTCGATGACGACGTCCTTGGCGAACGCCTCGCGGTAGGCGAATGCCAGCCGCCCGACCCTGACGACCGCCTCCGGGTCGTCGCCGTTGACGTGGAAGATCGGCGCCTGGATCATCCGCGCCACGTCGGTGCTGTAGACGCTGGACCGCGACGACTCCGGCGCGGTGGTGAAGCCGACCTGGTTGTTGACGACGATGTGCACGGTGCCGCCGGTGCGGTAGCCGCGCAGCTGGGACAGCTCCAGGGTCTCAGCCACCACGCCCTGGCCGGCGAAGGCCGCGTCGCCATGGATCAGCACAGGCAGCACCGTGAAACCGGGCTCGCCCATGTCGATCACGTCCTGCTTGGCCCTGACCACGCCCTCGGTGACGGGGTCCACCGCCTCCAGGTGGCTGGGATTGGCCACAAGCGAGGTGGGGATCTCGACTCCGTTAGCGCCATGGAAGTGCCCGACGGCGCCGAGGTGGTACTTGACGTCGCCCGAGCCGTGCGTAGTCGCCGGGTCGATGTTTCCCTCGAACTCGGCGAAGATCTGCGCGTACGACTTGCCGACGATGTTGGCCAGCACGTTCAGCCGCCCGCGGTGCGCCATCCCGATGACTACCTCGTGCAGCTTGTTCACCGCAGCCTCGGTGAGCACCGCGTCCAGCAGCGGGATCAGCGACTCCGCGCCCTCCAGCGAGAAGCGCCGCTGGCCGACAAACTTGGTCTGCAGGAACATCTCGAACGCCTCGGCCACGTTCAGCCGGGACAGGATGCGCAGCTGCTCGTCGTGGTCGGCACGACCGTGCGGCCGCTCGACACGCGCCTGGATCCAGGCCCGCTCCTCGGGGTTCTGAATGTGCATGTACTCGATGCCGACCGTCCGGCAGTACGAGTCGCGCAGCACCCCGAGGATCTCGCGCAGGTGCATCCTCGGCTTGCCGCCGAAGCCGCCGGTGGCGAACTCCCGCTCCAGGTCCCACAGCGTCAGGCCGTGCTGGTTGATATCCAGGTCCGGGTGCTTGCGCTGCTTGTACTCCAGCGGGTCGGTGTCGGCCATGAGGTGTCCGCGCACCCGGTAGGCGTGGATTAGCTCCTGGACGCGGGAGGCCTTGGTGATGTCGTCCTCGTGCGCGGCCGGGATGTCCCTGACCCAGCGGACCGGCTCGTACGGAATCCGCAGCGAGGAGAACACGTCGTCGTAGAAGCCGCGGTCGCCGAGCAGTAGCTCGTGCACGATCCTGAGGAACTCGCCGGACTGAGCACCCTGGATGATCCGGTGGTCGTAGGTCGAGGTCAGCGTGACCGTCTTGCTGATCGCCGCCCGCGCCAGAGTCTCCTCGGACGCGCCCTGGTATGCGGCCGGGTACTCCATCGCCCCCACGCCGACGATGCAGCCCTGGCCAGCCAGCAGGCGCGGTACCGAGTGCTCGGTGCCGATCGTGCCAGGGTTGGTCAGGCTGATGGTCGTTCCGGCGAAGTCCTCGACGGTGAGCTTGCCGGACCTGGCCTTCCTGATGAGGTCCTCGTAGGCCATCCAGAACTGCCGGAAGTCCATGTTCTCGGCGCTCTTGATGCTCGGGACGACTAGCTGCCGGCTGCCGTCGTCCTTACGGAGGTCGATGGCAAGCCCCAGATTGACGTGCTCGGGCTCCACCAGCATCGGCTTGCCGTCAAGCTCGGCGTAGGAGTCGTTCATCTCCGGCGCGACCCGCAGCGCTCGCACGATCGCGTACCCGATCAGGTGGGTGAACGAGATCTTGCCGCCCCGGCCGCGAGCCAGGTGGTTATTGATAACGATCCGGTTGTCGATCAGGAGTTTTGCCGGAACGGCCCGCACGCTGGTGGCGGTCGGGACCGTGAGGCTGGCCGCCATGTTCGACGCGGTCCGCGCGGCTGCGCCGCGCAGTCGTACGGCGTGGCCGGCCGCCTCCGCCGCTAGTTCCGTGGCACCCGTTCCCTGCGACGTCGCCGTTCCAGTCGCTGCCGCGCCCGCAGCGGCCGGCCGGGCCGGGGCGGCAGGCGGTGCGGGAGCGGCCGGCTCTCCAGTCGGCTCGGCGGCTGGCTGTCCGGTGGCTGGCTGTCCGGTGGCTGGCTGCGCCGGTGCCGGCGGCGGCGCGGTGACAGCCCCGGCGCCCGACCGGATGTTTCCGTTGGGGTGCGCGGCGCTCGGCCCGGCGGTGCCAGCCGGCTGGGCCGGCTCGGTCCTGGCGGGAGCCGCCGCTGCCGATTCTGGCGAGGGCTGGTAATCGGCGAAGAAGCTCCACCATGCCCGGTCCACTGAGCCGGGGTCTGCCTGATAGCGCTGGTATAGCTCGTCGACCAGCCACTGATTCGGGCCGAAGTCCGCTCGGGACGCGGAGCCGTTGACGGGCGCCTGCCTGCGGGCCGGAGGGCTTTCGGTCTGGTCGCTGCTAGGTGCTGACGGGGTGAGATCCGCGGACCCGCGCGGAGACTCAGCAGACACGGCCGACATCGCCTCTTCCGGACATGGACTGGGGTGGAGTGCTGGAAGTAATTGCGCGCCTTCCAGGTTACCGGCTGGTTGGGCCGATCTCGCGGCAGCGTAGCTCCTGGTGGGCTAGGTTGCCATCCGCTCCCGGCCGTGCGGCTCCAGCCAGCTCACGAACGGCCCCTTCGGCACGATTCCGGATGGATTGATCCAGGGCTGGCCCTGGTAGTAGTGCCGCTTGATCTGGACGAAATCGGTCGTTTCCCCAAATCCCGGACGCTGGAATAGATCACGGGCGTAACCCCAGAGGTGCGGGTAGTCGGCGAGCCGGTGCAGGTTGCACTTGTAGTGCAGGTAATAAACAGCGTCGAACCTGACCAGGGTGGGGAACAGCCGGATGTCGGCCTCGGTCACCTGCCCGCCAAGCAGGAAGCGCCGCCGGGCCAGCCGTTCCTCCAGCGCGTCCAGGGTGGTGAACAGGGCGTCGAATGCCTCCTCGTAGGCTGCCTGCGAAGTCGCCAGGCCGGCCTTGTAGACGCCGTTGTTGACCGTATGGAAGATCAGCATGGCCAGCGCGTCGATGTCGCGGCGCATCTGCACCGGGTACAGGTCAGGCGCGCCGGGCCGGTGGAACGCCACGAACTCTGTCTCCATCTGCACGGTGAGCTGAGTCGCGTCGTTGGACACGATCCGCTGGGTCCTGGTATCCCACAGCAAGGGCAGGGTGCTCCGGCCCGCGTACGCCGGGTCGGTCGCCAGGTAGAGCTCGGACACGTAGCGGGCGCCGGTAGCCGGGTCGCGGCCGCCGCTCTCGTCGGGGAACCGCCACCCTAGCTCGGTGGCGACTGGATCGGCCAGGCTCAGCCCGATCACGCGCTCTAGCCCGAGCACGCGGCGGACGATCAGGGCCCGCTGCGACCACGGATCCGCCATCGAGGCGTAGAGCTGGTAGCGGCCCGGCTCGACCAGAAACCCGGTCGAGCCGTCCCTGCTGACACGGCCCGTGAAGCTCCCCTGCTGGCGGGTGAAACCGCCCGTCACTGGTCCAGTCGGGAGTGGCTGAGAGGAGCCATGCATCCTCGATCCCTTCCCGGACCCGTGGCGGCCGACGCATTGAGTTCCTACTAGATCATTACCATGCCGCGCAAGAGCTGGCACCGCCATACGGAAGCCCAGGTCCGGCAGCCTGGGCGGCGTTCCCGCGGCGGGCGCGATCCAGGAGCCGACGCGGCGGACCGGGCAGTGTCGCGGAGGGGGCAGGATTGCACGCGTGACGTCTCTGACGAGTGGGCTCATCCACATGACGAGCTGGGTGGCTTACCTCGTGATCGCGGCTCTCGTCTTCGGCGAGACGGCGGTGTTCGTCGGATTCGTGCTGCCCGGCGAGATCGCCGTGGTCGTCGGCGGAGTGCTGGCCAGCCGGGGTCATCTCTCCCTGCCCTTGCTCATCCTCATCGTCGTGGCGGCCGCGATCGCCGGGCCGTTCGTCGGATACGAGATCGGCAGGCGGATGGGTGACCGGCTGTTCGCCGCGCGCGGCCTGCGCCGGATGCGGGCTGGCACCGACAAGGCCAGGACCATCCTGCGGCAGCGAGGTGGCGCCGCGGTGCTCGCCGGCCGGTTCGTGGCGGTGGTGCGGGCGCTGATGCCGGCCGCGGCGGGTGCGGCCGAGGTCCGGTACCGCACCTTCACCGTCTACAACGTCGCAGGAGCGGTGCTGTGGGGCGTCGGCTACAGCCTGCTCGGCTACCTGGCCGGGTCTGCCTACGCCGTGGTGGCCGCGCGGGTGGGCACCGGCCTGGCGATCGGCATCGCCGCTGTGCTGGTGGCCGCGGTCGCGATCTGGGCGATCCGCCGTCACCGCAGCGCAGTCGATCGCTGACGGGACACTTTCCGTCTACCGGGTGGCGGAATCCTGCACCGCGCGATTGCATCCGTGCACCTGGCCGGGCGGGCACGTCGGCGGGCCATGCTTGGCTGGACAGCGGAGGTGGCGACACTTGCGCGAGTTCGGCCAGCTGGAGAGCGCGATCATGGACGTTGTCTGGTCGCAGGACCAGCCGTTGCTCGTCAGGGAGGTCCGCGACCGGCTGCACTACGCCAGGCCGGTGGCGTACACGACGGTCATGACGGTGATGACGATCCTGCACGGCAAGGGCGTGCTGCGGCGCGAGAAGCAAGGCCGCGCGTGGCGGTACTGGCCGCACGAGCAGCGGGCCGCCCATTACGCCAGGCTGATGGCAGAGATCCTGCGATCCGGGGCGGACACGACGGTCACGATTCAGGACTTCGTGGCCTTGCTCACGGCCGACGAGCTAGCCGCAATCAGGAGTGCCCTGGGCCCTAGGCCGGCGAGGACGGCCGCGGCCGGCTAGCCCGCGGGATCGCCGTCAGCGTGCAAGGCGCGGCTCGGTGGCCGGCCGCGCTACCGGGAACAGGTCGTCGCGCCGGTTCGCAAGGCCGGGCAGCAGCCCGCGGACGGCGGCGGTGTAGTCCGTGTCGACCTCTGCCGCCGCGACGGCAGCCACCGGCCCGAGGTCCAGGCTCACCACTCCCATCGGATCCACCAGCATGCTGCGGCCGACGCCGGTGGGCGCCCTGGTCGCCGGCTCTGCCGGGTCAGGGACCTGGCCGGCGGCGGCCACCCAGATGGTGTTCTCGATCGCGCGAGCCCGGACGAGGGTGACCCAGTGCTCTTCCTTGAACAGGCCGGCTGCCCAGGCGGCGGGCACGACCAGCAGGTCGGCTCCGGCTGCGGCCAGTGACCTGGCAAGTTCGGGGAACCGGATGTCGTAACAGGTCAGGAAGCCGATGCGCAGGCCCGCAAGGTCGGCGACGACCACGTCATCGCCGGGCGCGACGTCGTCCGACTCGCGATGCCCGAGCGCGTCGAAGAGGTGGATCTTCCGGTAGGCGGCCGCCAGCCTGCCCTGCGGATCGATGCCCACAGACGTGTTAAACGCCCGGCCGTCCGGCGCCGACTCGAAGACGCCGGCCACGATGGCCACGCCCGCCGACTTGGCGATCTCCGCGAGCCCGCTGCAGAACGGGCCGTCAAGGGGCTCGGCCGCCGAGCGCAGGTCCGCGGAGAACCGCACCTGCGTGCCCTCGGGGAAGACAGCGAGCCCGGCGCCCGCGGCCGCTGCGTCGGCAACGGCGTCGCGCACGCGCTCCAGGTTCTGCTGCGGCGTCGAGCTGATCGGGATCTGGCACAGGGCTACGCGCATGATCGCAGCGTAGCCCGCCCTGGCTGGCGTGACAGCCCGCGGCAGGCGCGGAAGGTGCGGGCCTAGTGCCGGAACCGGCAGTCAGCGGTGCGGGCGGCGGCCGGCTGCCATCTGGCCTCGTGCTGGCAGTCGGCCGCCCCGGCGGTCAAGCTCGGTGCGCGCACCCGGCGCCCCTGCGGCCGGGGGAGCGCGAGGCTAGGGCGGAGCCCTATGCCCGCGTGCCGGTCAGGGGACGGGCGATGTCATCGTGCTCGACTGGGTGCTGGCGTGGCAGCGGTCGCGAAGCGTTGCGGGCAGCCGGCTGGGCTGGCGTCCCAAGTAGTCTGCGAGCGGCCGCGGTCAGGCGGCCAGGCGGTCGGCCCGCAAGGCTTTGCTCTGCGTCCTCGCGCAGGCTCGCGAAGGTGACGAGCAAGGCGGCCGCGATAGGCGCTCCGGTCACGATGGCCGCTACTACTAACAGGATGATCAACTGTTGCGCCTTTCCCGAACGCGTCCGGTGCCGGCGAGTCCCTCACCGCCGGAGACGGCACTCCGCGTTACCCTTCTAGAAAGTGCCATCCATCCCACTCATACCAATGAGTGGTGCGTTTCAAACAAGCTGAACGGGTAATTTTTCCTTCATCCTGACCAGTCGAGGGGAGGCAGGCGTTGGCGCACCCTAAGTACCAGCAGATTGCCGACCAGTTGCGTGGTCAGATCAGCACCGGGGTGCTGGCGCCGGGCCAGCGACTGCCTAGCGAGCCTGACCTGGCGGCACAGTACGACGCGTCCCGCAACACAGTGCGGCTCGCCATCGCACTGCTGACTAACCAGGGCCTGGTAGTAAGCCGTCAGGGCCTGGGGACCTTCGTGCATGAGCCCGCCAAGCCGTTCACCGCCCTGTTGTCGAAGATCCAGACGCCCCCGGTGGAAAAGCACGCATCGGCGGCGCTGCCGGTCGTCAGCCCGGCAGCCGACGAGTCGGACATGGTCAGGCTGGTGGTGGAGACCAGCCCCGCGAGCCCGGAGGTGGCCGAAAAGCTCGGGATCGCGGTCGGGGACCAGGTGGTGATCAGGCACTCGCAGTACTTCATCGGCGATGTGCCGTGGCAGCTGATCAACTCTTATTACCCGAGCGACCTGGCCGGCGGCACGGCGCTGCAGCAGGCCGGGGAGATCGAATCGGGGAGCATCGGCCTGCTGGCCGAGCTTGGCTATCCGCAGCAGGGTTTCGTGGACGAGATCGGCGCGCGGATGCCCGACGCCCGTGAGTTTGACTTCTTCAAGCTCGCGAGCGGGACGCCGGTGCTGGTGGTGAACCGGACCGCCTACAGTTCCGATCGCCCGATCCGGCTGACCAGCTACGTCTACCGCGCCGACCGGGTACGGCTGCTGCACGTCGAGGGCGACATGCCCGACCGCTACCGCGAGGCCTGAAACTGCCGCCAGGCCGATCTGCGCTGGCGCCCGCAGGAGTCGGCTACCGTGTCGGCATGCTGGAGTTGCTCCTAGTCGCGGTGTCTGTGGGGCTTTCCAACCTCGCAGCAGCCATCGCGATCGGAGTCTCCGGCGTCGACGCGCGCACCCGCCTTCGGGTGGGCCTGATCTTCGGTGCCTTCGAGTCGGGGATGCCGGTGGTCGGGCTTGCCGTCGGCTCGGGGCTGGCCGGGGTCGTCGGGCACGCCTCCCGGTGGCTCGCGGCCGCGCTGCTGATTGCTGCCGGCGGATACGGGCTGATCACCTCGGTGCGCGGGAAGCCGGGCGGGATTGGCACGGCGGACGGGAAGCGCCTGCTGCTCGGCGCCCTCGTGCTGAGCCTCGACAACCTGGTAGTCGGTTTCGCGCTCGGTACCGCGCACGTCTCCATCCTCGCCGGTGCGCTCGTCATCGGCCTGGTCAGCGTCGGGCTCTCACTGGCCGGGCTCGAGCTGGGCGCCAGGATTGGCCAGCACGCGGGGGAACGCGGCGAGCAGCTGGCCGGCCTGATGCTGATCTCGGTCGGCGTCGCAATCGCTGCCGGAGTCCTGAGCTAGGCCACGGCGACCCGGTAGGCGTCTATGCCGCTCGCGGCCAGCGCGGCCTCGGCGCTGTTGCCGAGGAACGCTTGCGCGGCGCCGTCCCGGCGCAGGGCTGCGTCCAGGTGCGCTAGCGCCAGGCCGCGGGTGAAGAGGTGGGCGTGCTCGGCCGGGCACAGCTCGCTGACTGGCAGCATCTCTGCGGTCAGCCAGGCCGCCTCAGCCGGCAGCGTCATGGCCCGCAGCGCCTCGTGGCTTTCCTCGACATCGTCGGCGAAGTGCTGATGGTCGGCGCGGCGCAGCACGAACATGCGCTTGGGCGCGGGTGCGCTCTCGAACACCTCGAGTACAGCGTCCAGCGGCACGGGCACGTCATGGTCCCCGGTCAGGATTAGCACCGGCAGCTCGCCTTGCCACCCGGACGGCACCGGCAGCGGCAGCACGCCCGGCCTTGGATGCGAGCCGCCGCCCGGTGCCAGTGCCACCACGGCGCGGAACCTCGGCTCGGCCGCCGAGGCGGCCAGTGCCGTCCAGCCCCCGAAGCTGTGCCCGGCCACGCCGACCAGGCCCGGGTCGATGCCGATGCCCGCCAGCCCGGCCGCCTCGCCGTCCAGCAGGTACCCGAGCAGGAACCGCACGTCAGGGACGCGCGAGGCGATGATGGCCTGGATCCGCGCTGCCCGGTCCGCGCTGGTCTCGCCTGGCCGGCCGGTCATCTCGGGCACGACGCACTCGCTGTGGTCCATTGCCGCGACGACATAACCATGGCTGGCCAGGTGCCTGCACAAGAACGTGGCCCTGCGCCGGTTACCGAAGCTGTAGTGGGAGAACACGATCAGCGGGTGCCTGCCCGGCGCAGCGGGCGCTTCCCGCTGCTCGGAGCCGGGATCGGCGGCGGCGGGGTACCAGACCTCGCACGGGAAGACGCGATCCCGGTCAAAGTCGCGTGCCTGCGTGGTCAGCACGCCAACACCGGACTCGCCCGGCCGGAACGGGTCGTAGCAGCGGCCCCTCATTGCCGCCACCATGACCAGCCCGGGCAGGCCGACGGATGATTCTCGCTAAGGGCGTGCGCGGGACTAGCTCGCGGACCGGTCACTAGTGAATCGTAGAGTCGGCCGGCCTCTGCACAGGTCGCGTCCCGCCCTATCCGGCCAGCCGGGCGAGTTCGGGCACGAAGTAGGCCGCGTTCACGGTGCCGACCCCGCAGACCAGGTCGTAGCCCTTCCGCGCGGAGAAGCCGACCACGGTGATGTTCCGGCCGTCCTGCGTGAACGTGGCCGTGTTATCGCCCTTGCGAACGTCGACGATGCCCTTGGCGTGACCAGCCAGCATCGCGTACAGCGCCGGGTTGATCAGGCCGAGCGAGTGCCCGGCGACCTGGCCGGCCAGCGCGACCAGCCCGGCGAACAGCGGCGTCGCGACGCTGGTACCGCAGATCGCGCTCCACGGGTCGGGGCCGTTGCCGGGAAAGGTGGCGTAGATCGCCACACCGCTCGAGCAGGAGGCGTCCATCGAGACGTCAGGGACGCCGCGCCTGTCGCCGGTGACGCCGCGCACGCCGTCCTGGTAGGACGGCCTGCCGAAGTAAATGGACAGGCCGCCGCCGCTACCGGACCAGGCGACGTCCGGCTTGCGCCGCGTCCCGTTGGAGCGCAGGTCAAGCTGCGTGCCGCCGACCGCAGTTACCAGCGGATCGGTGGCCGGCCACGAGACGGCGCGGTGGGTGTACAGGTCGACCATGTTGGATTCGTAGGCCGTGGCGCCCTGGTCGCCGCTGGCCGCCAGCACCGTCACGCGATCGGAGTCCGCCAGCCGGTAGACCGCGCGCAGCTTCGTGATCGACGCCTTGGAGGGAAACGTCTGCTCCGTAGCGGCGAAGCTCTGACTGATGACCTGGCCGAGATGGTGCCGCAGGACATACTTCTCCGCGGTCACGATCTGCGGGAAGCCGGTCGTCCCCTCGTCCTCCGCGGTAGGCGTCTCCACCAGCAGGATCCTGGCAGCCGGGGCCATGACGTGGACCCACTCCACGTCGAGCGTGGTTTCGCTGGCCCAGCTGACGCGGTCTGTGGTGGGGTGATAGGGCGGTATCGGCCCGGCCGGGTGGATGATCCGCAGCGACGGCGGCGCGGGCAGCTTGAAGTAGCTGTCAAAGGCGGCCAGGTCGCGCGCGATGGTGGGCGAGCCGAAGGAGTCGACGATCACGATCGTCTGCCCCGTGCCGACGATCCCGTGGGCCTTGAGCGGGCCCACGTCGTAAGCGGCGCGGATCTGGCTCGGGGTCAGCGCGCCCGCGGGCCCGCCTGACGTGGCGTGGATGACGCGGATGGCCGGGTAGATCCGGACCGGGCTGAGCCGGGCCGCCAGCGCCCAGCGCGCGCCCGCGGCAACAGCGCGTGGCCGGCCTGAATCGCCCGGCCAGACTGCATCGCGGCGCCGCACGGCCTGACCGGCGAGCGCCGCGATCGTTAATGCGAGCGCGGTTCCGGCAACCGCGGACGCCAGCAGAGCGCGCTGCAACCGCCGGCTTCCCGCCGCTGCCTTCATGCTGTGGTGCCCCGTATCGTCGTCCGCGGCGGGAGGCGTCCCGCCGTGTGCCTACCCCGCCATGCTTACTCGACTATGCGGAGCGCCGCCTTCGGGCACGACCGTACCGCGTGCTTGACACCTTCGATCAGATCCTCGGGTACTTCGTCCACCAGGATGAACAGGTTGTCGTCGTCATCGACCTCGAAGACGTGGGGTACCAGGCCCGCACAGACCGCGTTTGCCTCGCATGCGTCGTAATCGACTTCCACTCTCATTCGCGGCTCCTGTCCCGTGCTCGCCGTTGCGCGACTCGGGGGCGTCGTTTGGGGTGATCCTCCGGAGTAGAGCACGCCCGCGCTCGCGCGGCAAGCCCGGGGCCGGCAGACTGGACGCCATGCGAATGCCGGATGAGCTGAGGCTGGCCGCCGAGGCGGCGCGGGGCTTCATGCCGCCCGAGGAGGGCCTGGCGCTGTTCGAGACGGCCGCGCAGTATGCCCGCGTCGGCCCAATCGCTGAGATCGGCACCTACTGCGGCAAGTCGACCATCTACCTTGCCGCGGCTGCCAGCGCGGCAGGCCAGGTCGTGGTGACCGTGGATCACCACCGCGGCAGCGAGGAGATCCAGCCCGGCTGGGAGCACCACGACTCCGAGCTTGTCGACCCCGCGACCGGCAGGATGGACTCGCTGCCGTTCTTCCGCGTCACGCTCGCGGCCGCGGGCCTGGAGGAGCACGTCATCGCGGTCGTCGGCGCCTCGACCGACGTGTCCCGGCTGTGGCGGACGCCGCTCGGCATGCTGTTCATCGACGGCGGGCACAGCGAGGTCCACGTCGTGGCGGACTACGAGGGCTGGGCGCCGTGGGTCGCCCGCGGCGGCGTGCTGGCCTTCCACGACATATTTCCCGACCCGGCCGACGGCGGCCGGGCGCCTTACCTGGTCTACCGGCGGGCCATGGAGTCCGGCGCTTTCACCGAGGTGAAGGTCCAGGGGTCGCTGCGGGTGCTGCAGCGCACCGGCGACGGCATCGGCTGACGCGAACCTGCACGCCGGTGCCGACACCGAGCCTCGCGTCTGCGGCGACTCGCAGCGACACCATGACAGTTTGTGTGCCGCTAACCGGGACAAAACCGGCGCGAAAATGACTCAAAGTGTCATGGAGTCGCCTGGCACGCGGATGCAGCCGCACGAATCCGGGTCCGCGGCCTGCCACACCGACGGTCCGGCCGCGGCGTCGCGGAACATGCCCGCCGCGCCTGTGCTGCCCGACAGCGCATCGGCGGCCAGCACGATCGCGGCCGCGGTGTAGGCGCTGCGCTCGTGCGGGAAGTGCTTGCGGTTCTGGAACTGCCAGCCGGTCCAGTAGGCGCCCGACGGATCGCGCAGGAACTGGATCTGCTCGAACAGTTCCAGCGCCTGGTCCCGGTCGCCGATGGCCTCCAGCGCGATCGCCAGCTCGCAGGTCTCCGCCGCGGTGACCCATGGCTCGTCGCTCACGCAGCGGACGCCGAGGCCCGGCACCAGGTAGGTATCCCAGCCCGCCGCCAGCAGCCGCTTCGCGGCGGTACCGCGGACCGGGCCGCCGAGGACCGGGTAGTACCAGTCCATCGAGAACCGGCTCTTGTCGGCGAACACGTCTGGGTGGCAGGCCACCGTGTGCCCGAGCTGGGCCGCCGCCAGCTCCCAGTCCGGCTGCGGCTCGCCGACCCGGTCGGCGAGCCCGATGGCGCAGCCGAGGCTCTGGTACATGCTGGCGTTCCCGGTCAGCAACGCGTAGCTGTCCGCCGAGCCGTCGGCCAGCCGCCGCCAGATGATCTCGCCGCGCGCCGTCTGCAGTCCCAGCGCGAACTCGATCGCGGCCCGCACCATCGGCCACATCTGCGCCGCGAACGCCTCGTCACCGGTCACCAGCAGTTCGTGCCAGACGCCCACGGCCGTGTACGCGGCGTGGTTGCTCTCGGTTGTGCGCTCGGTGTCGGTGCCGTCCGCGGCACAGACCGGCCAGGAGCCGTCCGGCTGCTGGGTGCCCGCCAGCCAGGCGTAGGCCCGGCGAGCCTCCGGCTGCAGCCCGCAGGTAGTCAGGGCCATGGCGCACTCGACGTGGTTCCACGCGTCGACGTGCCCGTCAGGCCAGCCGATGGCCCCGCTGCGCTGCTGCTCGGCGGCGATGGACAGGCCGGTGGTCAGCACCTGGTCCACGCCGAGGACGCCTGCGACCTCAGGTATCCAGCCGGCGGTGCTGGCGAGCTGCTCAGGCTGCGGCATGCGCCCGCTCCGGGGCGGCGTGCCGACCCGGTCGCCCGGAGTCGGCCGGGCGTGGCCCCGGCGGCTTGGTCGCGTAGACCACCAGGCTCTTGCCAATCAGCGGGTTCAGCGCCTGGTCGGCGATCCTGGTCACGGCCGGCTTGCGCATGATGTCCCAGACCAGCAGCCTGTGGTAGGCGGTTGCCAGCGGGTGTTTATCGTCGTGCACGCCCACGGCGCACTTGAGCCACCAGTAGGGCGAGTGCAGCGCGTGCGCGTGATGGTGGCCGCCTACCTGCAGGCCGGCCCTGGTCAGCTTGGTCTCCAGCTCGTGCCGGGTGAAGATCCGGATGTGCCCGCCCGGCACATTGTGGTAATCGTCGGACAGCAGCCAGCAGACGCGCTCGGGCAGCCAGGCCGGCACGGTCACGGCGACGGTGCCGCCTGGACGCAGCACGCGCGCTATCTCGCGCATGGCGTCTTGGTCGGCCGGGATGTGCTCGAGTACCTCGGCCGCGATCACCAGGTCGAACGTCGCGTCAGGGAACGGCATCCGGGTGGCGTCGCCAAGGGCCGGGCAGATCGCTGCCCCGGCAGGGACCTCGCCGGCCTCGTCCATCGCCGCGCCGATCGCCGCGACCTGCTCCAGCTCGCCCTTGTCAGTGTCCAGCGCTATCACTTGCGCGCCGCGCCGGGCCGCCTCGAACGCGTGGCGGCCCGCGCCGCACCCCAGGTCGAGCAGTGCCGTTCCCGGTCTAATGGGAATGCGCGCGAAGTCCACGGTCAGCATGACGGCTCCGCGGCGCCCGACCTGGCGGCGATCGCGCGGCGGTACTCGGCCACGGTCGCCCGCGCGACGGCGGACCAGGCGAAGCGCTCGGCAACCCTGGCCAGCGCGAGCTCTGACAGCCGCTGACGCTGCCCCGGTGAGTCGAGCAGCCCGCGCAGCGCCGCGGCGAGTTCCTCTGGGTCGCCCGGCGCGACGAGCAGCGCGGCGTCCCCGGTCACCTCGGGCAGCGCGCCGGTCCGGCTGGCGACCAGTGGCGTGCCGGAGGCCATGTGCTCGACGGCGGGCAGTGAGAAGCCCTCGTAGAGCGACGGCACGACGGCCACCTCGGCGCTCGCCAGCAAATCAGCCAGCTCCTGGTCGCTGACACCGCTGACGAACTTGACCCTGTCGGTCAGCGCCAGGTCGGCCAGCAGGCGCGCAGTCGGCCCGTCCGGGTTCAGCTTGCTGACCAGGATCAGCTCGGCGTCCCGCTCCGTGATCACCTTTGCGTAGCCGCGCAGCAGCGTCGCCACGCCCTTGACGGGCGAGTCGGCGCTCGCGACTGCCACCATCCGGCCGGGGACGCGCGGTGCCTGGCGCGGGTGGAACAGCCGCGTGTCCACGCCAAGCGGGACGACCGTCACGTTGCCCGGCGGGACCTTGAAGTCCCTGAGGATGTCGGCCTTGGACGACTCGGAACCGGTCATGATCGGCCCGACGTTGCGCGCCACCTTGGCCTGCATCCGCACGAAGGAGTACCAGCGCCATTTGGTCAGCCTGGAGAAGCCGCGCGCGGCCTTCAGCTCGATCCGCCGGTCCACGCTGATGGGGTGATGGATGCTGGTCACCAGGGGCAGGAACTCCCCGATCTTCAGCATGCCGGTCGCGAGCACCTGGTTATCGTGCACGACGTCGAAGTCGTCCTTGCGCTGCCGCAGCGCCCTGACGGCCCGGATGCCGAACGTCCTTGGCTCCGGAAACGCGCCGGTCCACATGGTGGCCACCTCGAGCACGTCGATCCAGTCCCGGTACTCCCGCAGGCCGGGAGTGCGGAACGGGTCGTCGTCCCGGTACAGGTCCAGGCTCGGCAGCGTGCGCAGCAGCGGGCCGGGTTCCAGCTCGGGGTACGGCTGGCCGGAGAACACCTCGACGTGGTGACCCAGTGCCGCCAGTTCCCGTGACACGTGTCGAAGGTAGATGCCCTGGCCGCCGCAGTGCGGCTTGCTGCGGTACGACAGCAGCGCGATGCGGAGCGGGTGGTCGGCTGCTAGCGGCGTCCCTGGCGCGGCGCAGCGGCCTGGTGCTTCCGGCTCGGCTGCGTCGGTGCTCACGCAGGTTTCCCTTCTCGTTCCGCCGCTGGCTGCCCGCGTCGGGCTACCTGCGTGACCCCCAGTCAGCGAAGATTACCAAGCCGGTAACTTGCATGCCCTTTCGCCCCACTCGTATGCCGGCTTGTGCCAGGCGGCAGTGGTGTCTGTAAGCTGCCGCGACGAAGGAAATCTTGGAGGCCGCGCTGACACGACGTGCGCTGATCACCGGAATCACCGGGCAGGACGGCTCCTACCTGGCCGAGCATCTGGCTGATCTGGGATATGAGGTCTGGGGGCTGGTGCGGGGCCAGGCGAACCCGCGCGTCCACCAGCTCAGGCAGCTGCTTGGCGAAGTCCGGCTGGTCAGGGGCGACCTGCTGGACCAGGGCAGTCTCATCTCGGCGGTGGAGCGGGTGCAGCCGGATGAGGTGTACAACCTGGCCGCGATCTCGTACGTGCCGATGTCGTGGCAGCAGGCCGAGCTGACCGGCGAGGTGACCGGGCTCGGTGTGCTGCGCGTCCTGGAGGCGATCCGGGTATGCAGCGGTATCAGCGCCTCGCGCAGTCCTGGCCGCGGGCAGATCCGCTTCTACCAGGCGTCGACATCGGAGATGTTCGGCCAGGTCAGCGAGATCCCGCAGAACGAGCAGACGTCATTCCATCCGCGCAGCCCCTATGGCGTGGCCAAGGTCTACGCGCACCTGCTGACGCAGAACTACCGCGAGTCCTATGGCATGTTCGCGGTCTCGGGCATCCTGTTCAACCACGAGTCGCCGCGCCGCGGCGCGGAGTTCCTGCCGAGGAAGGTGTCGCTCGGCGTCGCGAAGGTCAAGCTCGGGTACGAGCGGCAACTGCGGCTCGGCAACCTGCACGCGAGCCGCGACTGGGGGTTCGCCGGCGACTACGTGCGGGCGATGCAGCTGATGCTGATCCAGGAGGAGCCGTCCGACTACGTGATCGGCACCGGCGAGACGCATACGGTCCAGGAACTGGTGGAGTGCGCGTTCAGCACGGCCGGGCTCGACTGGCGCGACCACGTGGTCACCGACGCCGCGTTCATCCGGCCGGCCGAGGTGGACCAGCTGCGCGCCGACCCGTCGAAGGCACGCGAAGAGCTCGGCTGGGAGCCGAAGATCGGCTTCGAGGAACTCATCGCGATGATGGTCGACGCCGACCTTGAGCTGCTGGCATCATCCGGCGGCCTCGCCGGCGATTCCTTCGGCGCCGATACCTGGTAGCAGTCCCGCAGCTGATACCTTCGCCAGCCGGGCTGCTGCTCAGATCTTTCCGCCGACCAGGCTGCCGATCAGGTACGTCAGCCCGGCCGCCGCGGCCGCCAGCACCAGCTGCCTCAGCGCGCCGCGCCAGAACGGGCGCGCGGTAATCCTGGCCACAAGGCCGCCGCCGATGAAGGCCGCGACGGCCGCGAGGACGAGCGCGGCGGCCAGCGAGGCGTACCCGAGCAGGTAGGGCAGCAACGGGATCAGCGCGCCGGTGGCGAAGGTCAGCAGCGAGGCGGCCGCGGCGGTGTACGGCGACGGCAGCTCGTGGTGATCGACGCCGAGTTCCTCGCGCACATGCACCCGCAGGGTCTCCTCGGGATGGCGGGCCAGCTGCCGGACGAACGTGTCGGCGACATCGGCGTCAACCCCGCGCATGCGGTACATGGCGGCTAGCTCCCGCCGCTCGTCCTCGGGGTTGCGCTCCAGCTCGGCGCGCTCCTTCTCGACCTCTGCGGCGACCAGCTCGTTCTGCGAGGACACCGACACGTACTCCCCGGCTGCCATCGAGAACGCGCCGGCGCAGAGGCCTGCCAGGCCGATCAGGACGATCGAGTGCTGAGTCAGCCCGCCGCCGCCGGCGCCGGAGATAAGTGCGACGTTGGTGACCAGGCCATCCATCGCGCCGAAGACTGACGGCCGCAGCCAGCCGCCAGAGACGTCCCGGTGCTGGTGCCCGTGCGCCTCGTGGCCGGCCTTGCTGGCCGGCTGGGCGGGGGAGGAACTGGCCGCGGGGTACGGGCCGGCCGGCTCGCTGGTGCGTGAATCGCCTGGTGAGGACATGAGATGGAGATGCCTAACGTCGGGATGCCATGCGGTGAACTGCGTTGCGCGGTCAGCGGGTTGCGACAGCCAACGCCAGATAGCCGGCTGCGCTGCCCGGCTTCCTGCCTATCCAGCTTCCCGCAGATGCCCATTATTCCTGATCACGTGCCCATGCGCCGGGCCTGCCTCGCAGTATGCGGCTGGCGCCTAGCCGAGGGCCTGGGCGGGCCTGGTCGGCAGGCCGGCCGCGTGCCACGCCTGGAAGCCGCCATCGAGGTCGGTTGCCTCGCGCAGGCCGATGCGGCGCAGCGAGGCGGCCGCCAGCGTGGAGGCGTAGCCTTCCGAGCACATCACGATGATCCGCATGTCGGCCCTGGCCAGCGCCGGGATCCTGGCCTCGCTGCGCGGGTCGAGCCGCCATTCGAGCACGTTACGGCCGATGATGATCGCACCGGGGACCTCGCCCTCGACGATCCGCTGCTCCAGTGGCCGGATGTCGATCAGGGCAGCCCCGTCGGTGAGCGCCGCGAACGCGGCCTCCGGCCGAAGCCGCTGCAGGCCGCCGCGGGCCTCGGCCAGCAGGTCGTCGATGGTTGGTGCGCCGGTCGGCAGGGCCGACGAGCTGAGCCGGGCGGCCGAGGCGCTTGCCCTGGCCAGCGCAGTGTCGGCGCCGCCGCGGCCGCGGCCGCCCTCGGGGCCGTCGATGGCCACCGTCTCCCGCGCGATCAGGCCGTAGTCGGTCGCGCTGTAGTACGTCATCGCGACCAGCGGCGGTGAGTAGGCGTGGATGCTCGTCGCCGAGCCGGCACCGCCGTGCGCCACGTCGTGCACGTGACCAGGGCCGAACGCAATCGCCTGGCCTGCGGTCAGCCGCCGCCTGCTCAGCCGGCCGCTCGGCACCCGGTACTGCTCGGTCAGGCAGCCCTCGGCCACGGCGAACGAGCCGGACGAGCCGCCGTGGTCGTGCCAGTCGGTGTCCTGGCCGCGCTCCCAGGCAAGCAGCCAGACGTCGCAGGAGTTGGACCGGTGCAGCGGCAGGTACCAGCGGACATCGGGGTCGCGGACAACGAGGTCCGCCCACAGGTCGCGGCGTGCCACCAGGGCCATGGCGATCGAGCGCAGCTGCCCGGCTGACAGCCGTCCGGCGCCCGGTGCCAGCCCGTCGAGCGCCGCGATGATCTCCTGCTGCCGCTGCGGGCTGACGCCCCATCCTGGCCGCAGGCCGGCACCGGCATCAGCCAGGCCGCGGCCTCCCGCCGACCCCTGGCTCACTGCCGAAACCGACACCTGACCTCCTTGAGACTGACGCCATTATGCATCCGTCCAGGAGGAAACGGGCCGCTCCGCGGTCAGCCTGAACCAGGGCCGGGGCCGTCATCGTGGTCAGGGCCAGAATCTGGTTTTTCGTGCTGGTTTGCTGCTAGCGTCTGCGCTCATGGGGGGCCTGGGGATGCGACGAGCGGCGGCCCAGCCTGGCCAGGACTCGCTGCTGCTCACCCTGCCCCCGTACCCGGCGGCCGCTGCTGAGCGGGAAAGAATCACCTGGCCCGCGCCTGCGCCCAGGCCCGTGTCCCAGCGCCGGCTTATAGCCCCGTGGGTGGCCAGCCAGGCAGCGCTGCCGGCGGCGAGGGTAGTGGCAGTCGGGTCAGCGGCTGGATGGGTCGCGGCGGCCGGATTCCTGGCCTGGACGCTGGCATCCGGGCACGCACTGCCAGTAGCGAGAGGTGTGGCGCTGACGGCCGGCCTCGCGCTGGCAGTGATCGACTTGGCGACGAGCTTGCTACGACTGGGCCGCGCGCTGTCGACTTCGGACCGACCCTCACGCGCGGCGAGAAGAGCGGCGCGGCAGGCAAGGATGCGGGCCGGCGCGAGAGCGCCCTGGCGGCGGGTGCGGCAGTTCTTCCTGGTGCCCGCCATCACGGGTTCCCTGACCGGCCCGGTTCGCGGGCTGCTTGCTGCCGGATTCTGGACCACGACGCTGGCCTTCGCCTGGCAGGGCGTAGCGGTTGGCGGCGCTGCCGTGCAGGGTCAGCAGCTAGCCGCTGCGGTCTGGATGATGCACCTGGTCGTCTGGTGCTCGCTGGCCTGCCGGCGGCTGCGTCGCGGCCGCGGCATTACCGATGGCTGACTGTCTCCGCGGCTGACCCTAGCCAAATGTCAGCGCGGCCTGTGCAGCTCGATCGTGACGCCGGTAATGCGGCCGCCGAAGCTGGTCAGCAGCGCGTGCGAGGCGGCGTTGCCCGTGTCGGCCTCGGCCGTGACGAAGGCCCCGCCGGTCCTCGCTAGCGGCGCGAACGCCTGCGCTATCAGGGCACGGCCGAGGCCGCGGCGCCGGTAGCCGGCCAGCACGCCGACGCAGCCGAGCCGCCCGTAGCGCTCACCAGGCAGTGGCTTCCACACCCTGGCCAGCCCCACGTACCGGCCATGGTCAAGCGCTACCCGGTAGGTCTGCGGGTCGAAGAGCGGCGAGTCATAGGTCTCCTCGCGGAACCACTCCGGGTCTGGCTGCCAGCCATCGGCGCCGGGGATGTCGGCCCGGATCGCGCAGTCCAGCAGCATGAGAGGCTCAAGCTCGGTCGCGTCGGCGGTAATGATCTCGATCCCGGCCGGGACGGCCGCGCCGGTCACGGTGACCGGGATCTGGTAAAGGTTCTCCCGGCGTTGCTCGGCGAACCCGGCGCTCATCAGGGCCGACACGGCGTCGGCATCGGCCGCGTCCAGCGTGGCGAAGCACGGTCCCTCGATGACTGACGCCAGCGGCGCGAAGGCATCGGCCCGGCACTTGTCGTAGTACAGCCGCATCCGGCCATCCGGCGACCGCCACGGGTGCAGCGCGCCCACGACGGCGCCGCCGTCGGAGGCGAGCCAGTGCTCCCTGGCACCAGAGTGGTAGTCCTCATCGGCGCGCAGCTGCGCCTCGGGCTCGCCGGTCCACGCGGCAAGCTGCGCGTACTCGCCCGCGAATCTGCTGATTCTCACCGCCACGGACCGCGACGCTAGCAACGGCCGCAGCCGTGCGGCGACTGATTATCCGGCCTGGCCGGGCAGCGGCAAGGGCTGCCCGGCCAGGCCGGCACCTGCTGGCGCCGTATTAGCCAGGGCGGGGCCTGGTCAGCTCTTGGTGGCGTTGTACAGGAAGATGTGGCCGATGGCGGTGGGATACGCGCCGGTCACGTTCGTACTGGTAGCCGACAGGTAGTTGTAGAAGTAGCCGTAGATGATCGGCGTCTCGTTCAGCAGCAGTGTCTCGATCTGGCCCGCGAGGCTGCGCTGCGTGCTCAGGTCGATCGCTGCGATGTACTGCTGAGACAGCGTGTCGTACTGGGAGTTGTTGAACCGCGCGGCGTTCCAGGAACCGGTGCCGGTCGAGGCGTTGATGGTCTGCAGCGGCGCGGTCAGGAACACGTTCGGCACGCTGCGGTGGCCGTAGTCGACCAGGCTCATCGTGGCGTCCAGCCAGTCCGAGTGGCCGAAGGTGGCCGCGCCGTAGTAGACAGACGTGGCCTCCGGCTTGACGCTGATGGTGACCCCGATGGCCTTGGCCGACTGCGCCACGATCTGGGCGTAGTCCGGGATCTCCAGCACGTCGTTGCAGATCAGCTGGGTGGAGAAGCCGCTCGCGTGCCCGGCGGCGGCCAGTAGCGACTTGGCCTTGGCGATGTCCTGCGCGCGTTGCGGCACGGTGGTGTTGGTGGACGGGAACACTGGCGCGAACGGGCTGTCGTTGCCGAGGTCGGCGTAGCCCTTGAACAGCGCCGTGACGATGGCGGGCCGGTTCAGCGTGAGCGCGATGGCCTGCCTGACCCTGGGGTCGGTGAACGGCGCCACGTCGTTGCGCATGGACAGCTCGCGGTGCGCGCTGGACTTCAGCTTGATCACGTTGTAGCCGCCGGACAGCAGCTGCTCGCCGCCGGAGACTGAGAACTGGCCGAGCACGTCGATGGTCCCGCTGACCAGCGCGCTGATCGCCGGGGTCTGGGTGGCGTAGAACGTGAAGTTGGTGCCGGCTGGCTTCGCCTTCGAGCCCCAGTAGCTGGGGTTGCGGGTGAAGGTCGCGCCGACGTTGGTGGTGTAGCTCTTCAGCACGAACGGGCCGGTGCCGATGAAGGTCTTCTGCCAGTCGGCCGGGTCGTAGCCGCTCGGCAAGATGATCATGTTGTAGTTGTCGGACGAGGTCAGGTAAGGGAAGTTGCCGTTCGGCGCGTCCAGGTGGAACTCGACCGTGTAGTTGCCGGTCTTGACCACCCCGGACGGGCTGAGCACGCCGCCGAAGGCGGACAGCGCGTTGGACGAGCTCTTCGGGTTGGTCTGCAGCTTGTAGGTGTACACCACGTCGTCGGCGGTGAGCGCGTGGCCGTTGCTGAACTTGACGCCCTGGCGGATGTTGAACGTCCACACGTCCGCGGTGGAGTTCGAGCTCCAGCTTGTGGCCAGCTGCGGCTGCAGGGTCAGCGTCTGGTCGGAGAACGTCAGGTACTCGCCGGTCTGGGCGAGCATGTCCAGGCCGCCCTGGTCGGCGACGGTCAGCGGATTGATGGCGCCGGCCGGGGTGACGATGCCGACGTTGATTGTGGCGCCGGACTGCCCGCTCGAGGTCTTTGAGGTCGAGGGCGAGGTGGAGGAGCCGCAGGCGGCCAGGATTCCACCGAGCACGGGCGCGGAGATGCCAACGAGAGCGCCCCGCCGCAGTAGCTCGCGGCGAGATAGCCGGCCCGCCACGAACTCGTCGATGACGTGGTTGGCGATCTCGTTCTGACCTGAGCGCAGCCGGCTGAGCCGGTCTTCATATTCGGTCACGGGTCCTCCTGCGAACCTCCAGCCGGGGACGTGCCCGTCGCCCGGCGCGAATGAAACGGAACTTAAGGGCCGCGGACTGCGATGTCACGACACCGGCCCGATATCTTGCAGATTTGTTAGCTGATCGATAGGGATATGGCAGCTGATCAGATGGCCGGGCTCGGCCTCAGCTAGTGGGGGCTCCGTCGTTTCGCAGATGCCAGACGACAGTCGTCGCGGGCAGCGCGTGTGGAAGACGCAGCCGGATGGCGGGCTGGCGGCTGACGGAATCTCGCCGCTCAGCCTGATCCGGGTTCCCGGTGCGCCGTCGAGGCTCGGCACCGCCGACAGCAGCGCCTCGGTGTAGGGATGGTGGGGTCCGCTGAAGACCCGCTCCGCGGGCCCGACTTCCATCACCCGGCCCAGGTACAGCACCGCGATCCGGTCCGACAGGTATCTGACCAGACCCAGGTCGTGCGAGATGAACAGGTACGTCACCTGCTCCTTGGCCTGCAGGTCCGCGAGCAGGTTGAGGATCGCGGCCTGCACCGAGACGTCCAGCGCAGACGTCGGCTCGTCGCAGACCACGATCGCCGGCCCGCCGCCGAAGGCCCGCGCGATCGCGACCCGCTGCTTCAGGCCGCCGGACAGCTGCCGCGGCCGCAGGATCAGATGCCGCTCCTCAAGCCGTACCGACCTGACCAGGTCGGTCAGCCGCTCGGCCAGCGCCGCGCCGGAAAGGCCGGCCAGCTTGGCCAGCGGCCTGCTGATGAGCCGCCGCACGGTGTGCCGGCGGTTGAGCGCGGAGTCGGGGTTCTGGAAGACGATCTGCATGGCCTGAAGCTGCTCGCGCCCGCGCTGTGCCGCGGTGGGCTCCAGCGGCCGCCCGTCGAGCACGACCGACGCGTTCGCGTCCGGCGGTGTCAGGCCGAGCAGGACCCTGGCCAGCGTCGTCTTGCCGCTGCCGGACTCGCCGACCAGGCCAAGCGTCTCGCCGCGCCGCACCTGCAGGTCCACCGCACGCAGGGCCTGCACCGACTCGCCGCCCGAGACGAACGTCTTGGACAGGTTCGCGATCGTGATGACCGGCTCGCCGGCCAGGTCGGGCGCGGTGTGCAACTCGACGTCGGCGGGCGTGTTGCGCGGCAGTTCCGCGGTTTCCTCATGCCGGTAGCAGCGGGAAGTGCGGTCCAGGCCGGTGGGAAAGGCCGGCGGCGGCCCCGCGCGGCACGCCTCGGCTGCGATCGGGCACCGCGGCACGAACACGCAGCCGGACATGGCGTGCCCGGGCTGCGGCAGGAAGCCGGGGATGGAGTCCAGCCGGCCGTGATCCTTGCGCTGGCCCCGGCGCGGGATGCAGCGAAGCAGGCCGACGGTGTAGGGATGCCGCGGCTGGCTGAATATCTCGCTAGCCGGGCCCTCCTCGACAAGCTCGCCCGCGTACAGCACGCCGACCCGGTCGCACATCTTCGCGATGACCGCCAGGTTGTGGCTGATGAACAGGACCGAGGTATTCAGTTCGGCGCGCAGCCCGGCGATCAGGTCCAGCACCTCGGCCTCGACCGTCGCGTCCAGGGCCGTGGTCGGCTCGTCGAGGATGAGCAGCGACGGCTCGGCCGCGATGGCCATCGCGATGACGACCCGCTGCGCCATGCCCCCGGACAGCTGGTGCGGGTAGCGCTCCATCACCCGGCGCGGGTCGGCGATCTGCACCCTCCGCAGCATCTCCGCGGACCGCTCCAGCGCCTCCGCCCTGGGCCGGCCGGCCACCTCATAGACCTCGGCCACCTGCCGTCCGACGCGGATGGACGGGTTGAGCGCCTTACCCGGCTCCTGATAGACCATCGACACCGTGCGGGCTCGCAGGTCCCGCAGCGCGGCGCCGCTCATCCGCATTGGGTCAGCGCCGTTGATGCTGATCGATCCGCCGCTGACCCGGCCGTTGCGGGGCAGGTACCTGGTCAGCGCGAGCGCGACCGTGGACTTTCCCGACCCGGACTCGCCGACCAGCCCGTAGGACTCGGTGCGGCCGACCTGGAAGGAGACGTTCCGCAGCGCCAGCCGGTCCCGGCCGCGGACCCGGTAGCTCACGTCCAGGCTGTCGACGCTCAGCGTGGGCTGTGTTGTCGTTTCGCCGCTTGCAGCGGCGGGGGCCTGCGTGTCACTGCTCGCGGCGACGGCCTGCCCCTCGCCATCGGCAAGCGCGGGGCCGGTCATCCGGCGACCACCCGCTCGATGGAGTCGGCTACCAGGTTGATGGCGATCACGAGCGAGGCGATGGCGAGTGCCGGGAAGAGCGTCTCCCACCAGTAGCCGGCACCGATGACGCCGTAGTTGGCATTGATGTCCGATCCCCATCCGGGCGTGGCCGGGTCCACGCCGAACCCGAGGAAGGCCAGCGTTGCGACGGTGAAGATGGCATAGCCGAGGCGGACCGTGAACTCCACCAGGACCGTCGGCAGCACGTTCGGCAGGATCTCCGTGACCATGATCCGGATCCGGCCCTCGCCAAGCAGCCGCGCCCCCGCCAGGTAGTCAAGCTGGCTCTCGACCTGCACAGCAGAGCGCACCGTCCGGGCGATGAGCGGGGTGAAGATGAAGCCAATGACCAGGATCTCGGTCTGCGCAGACGGACCGACGGCCACGATGAACAGGAACGCCACGATCACGGCGGGCACCGCGAGCACGGCCTCGACCAGCCGGCCGACGATCGCATCGAATGCTCCGCCCAGGTAGCCGAGCGCGAGCCCCAGGGCCGTGCCGAGTACCGTGCCGAGCAGCGTGGCAAGCGGTGCGACAAGCAGGATGCTGCGCGAGCCGACCAGCACCCTGGAGAAGACATCGCGGCCAAGCTGATCGGTGCCGAACCAGTGCGCCGACGAGGGTGGCTGGTTGGTGGCCAGTAGCTGCTGGGCGTACGCGCTGTGCGGCGCGAAGGAGGATCCGAACAGCGCGCACACGATCCAGAACAGCAGGATGAGCGCGCCGATGATGAACCCCGGCCGGCGTGCCACCAGCCGCCAGGACGGCAGTTCGCGGGCGGTGGCGTCGGTGACCGGCGCCACCAGGATGTCGGTCATCCGGTGATCCCGGTGCGCAGCCGCGGGTTGAGCTGCGTGTTCAGCACGTCGGCCAGCAGCGTGGCCACCATGTAGATCACGCCGATGGTGAGCACGCCGGCCTCGAGCATCGGGAAGTCCTTCTCTGTCGCGGCGTTGAAGATGAGCCGGCCAACGCCGGGATAGTTGAACAGGTACTCCACGACGACCAGGCCGCCGATGAGATAGCCGATCTGGGTCGCGATGACGGTGATCGTGGGGAGCAGCGAGTTGCGCAGTACGTGCCGGAATATCACGGTGCCGCGCCGCAGCCCCTTGAGCGTCGCGGTGCGCGCGTAATCGGACTCCAGCGCCTCGATGGTGCCGGCCCGCGCCATCCTGGCGATGTAACCGAAGAACTCGAACACCAGCGGGATCACGGGCAGGATCAGGTACCGCAACTGGGTGCCGAACGGCGCGCCCGATCCGGCATATGCCTGCGACGGCAGCACCTTGAGCGCGTCGGCGAAGATCACGATGACGACGATCCCGGAGACGAACTCAGGCACTGTCGCCAGCGATAGCCCGGTGAGCGACACAAGCCTGTCGACCGGACCGCCCGCGTCCAGGGCGGCCAGCACGCCGCCGCCGATGCCGAGCGGGATGATCAGGATCAGTGCGAACAGCGCGAGCTTGGCCGAGTTGTCGAGAGCCGAGAACAGCATCGGCGCCACCGGCGCGCGGTACTGGTAGGAGATGCCGAGGTCGCCGTGCACGGCGCCGCTGATCCAGCTCCAGTACTGCGTCAGCAGCGGCCGGTCCACGCCAAGCTGGTGGTCGAGCGCGCTGACCGCGCTCTGCGACGCGAACGGGCCAAGGATTGCCCGGCCTGGATCGCCGGGCAGCACCTGGCCGGCGAAGAAGATGATCACGCTCAGGATCCAGAGGGTGATAACCGCGAGCCCGAGACGCCTCAGGAGGTACAGCGCCAACGGCTCCCCCCGACAATTAGCCTAGCCAATAGATCGGAAATACGGATTTCCGGTAGCTTAGGAGGCGCGTCGGCGGAGCGCAAGGTAATACCGGCCGGCGGCGAGGCCATAACGGCTGGCAGCCGCGCTGCCCGCGGCCGCGGCGATGCGTGCCAGTCGCAGTCGGGCCGAACAGGACTGCGGAATACTGTCACCGCCATGACAGTCAACCTAGCTAGGTTCTCGCAAAAGCGCACGGATCCCGTACGTCGGAGACTGCGGAAATACCAGAAAAGATGGCATAGAAGGGTCCGCGCTTGGGTGTAATGAACACGGTTCGTGGGCGCAAGGGGTGGTGCAAGGCATGACCGAGGGTCCTGTGCTGCTGGCGGGAGAGAGCCTTGCCGGCGACGGAGCGGAAGCCGCTCAGGTGCTGGCCGCGCGAGCTAATCCAGCCAGCCCTTACTACCAGCCGCGGTGAAAATAATCTCGATCCGGCTCGACCGGCTGCGGCTCGTGCTCGACCCGCCGTTTGACGCGGCCTGGGACCCCGTGCCGCGGCGCCACTTCGACGCGACCGTGGTCGGCGTGCACACCGACGCCGGCATCACCGGCTACGGATCGGGCGACACGATGGACGGCTTCGCCGGCTACGAGGACCTGTTCATCGGAACCGACCCGCTGCAGATCGCCAACCAGGTGCGCGTGCTGGAGACGATCAGCTTTCACGCCGGCCGGTACTGGCCGCTGGAGGCGGCGCTCTGGGATATCGCAGGCAAGGCATGCGGCCAGCCGGTGGCGACCCTGTTCGGCGGCGCGACCGACCGGCTGCCTGCCTACGCCTCGTTCGGGGAGCTGAAGAGTCCGGCGGCGCGGGCCGAGGCGGTGCTCGCGGCCAGGCAGGCGGGCTTCCGCGCGGTGAAGATCAGGATTGGCCGGCAGGACGTGCCAGGCGGCCTGGCGGCAGTGCGCGCCGCCAGGGAGGCGGCCGGACCCGACCTGCAGATCATGGTGGACCTGAACCAGTGGTGGCGGATGCCCGGCGACATCAGCCAGGCGCTGGACGTGCAGGAGGTCCGCCGGGTGGCCGCCGAGCTGGCCGAGCTTGGCGTGCTGTGGCTGGAGGAGCCGCTGCCCGCCGCGGACCTTGCCGGGATGCGGATGCTGCGGGAGCAGGCCGGCATCCGGGTCGCAGGCGGCGAGATGGCACGCAGCGTCGCCGAGCTGCTGAGCGCGCTGGATGCCGGCGCCCTGGACGTCGTGCAGCCCGACGTTGTGCTGGCAGTCGGGATGCTGCGCGCCAGGACCGTGGCCGAGCTCGCGCTGGCCCGGGGCCGCTGGTTCACCCCGCACACCTGGACCAACGGCCTCGGGGTGCTGGCCAACCTGCACGTGGCCGCCGGCGTGGGCGGCGGGCCGTACCTGGAGTTCCCCTACGATCCGCCTGGCTGGACGCCGCAGCGGCGCGACTTCTTCCTGGCCGAGCCGGTCGGCATCGACGCCGACGGCTGCGTCCGGGTCCCGGCCGAGCCGGGCCTGGGCGCGCACATCGACGCGGACGCGGTAGCCCGATGGCGGCTCGACTGAACGCAGGGACACGGCGGCGGGCTGCCCTCACGGGGCCGACTGCGTCAGCTCGTCAAGGCGAGCGAGTGCGCATTCGAGCGCATCGGTCAGCCGCTTGCGATGGCCGGTGGCCAGCAGGTCAAGCACCAGGCCGGTGAACGTCGCCTTGACCAGCGACGCCTCGCGCTCGGCGTCCTCGGGCTTGATGCCGTCAGCGATCAGGCCCGCGGCGATGTCCTCGCGCCAGACCGATATCTGCTCGGCCCGCACATCACCGGGCAGCCCGCTGACCGTGGCGTCCAGGGTCGCGGCTTCGAGGCCAAGCCGCACCAGCGCTAGGTGCTCCGGGCTGCGGTTGATCCACCGCCACCAGTGCCGCTGCAGCTCCGCCGTGGAGAGGTAAGGCACCTGCCGCCGCCACTGCGCTTCGACCCCGCGCTGGATCTCAGCGGCCCGCCGCAGGGCGGCGACCACCAGTTCGTCCTTGCTGCCGAAGTGATGCACCAGCGCGTTGACCGACACGCCCAGCTCGCGGGCAACCGGCCGCAGCGACACGCCGGCGACGCCGTTCCGGCCGAGGTAGTCGACGACCTCGTCCAGCAACTCGGCCCGCCGCTGCGGGTCAGGATGGCGTCCCATCTCGCGTCGTCCGTCAGGCCCGCATGCGCTGCCCTGCCGGGTCGAGCACCGGCTCGGAGAGCAATCGCGCTGGACGGCGCTGACCGATGATCTCCACCTCGAACATCGTGCCGGGCAGCGCGAGCTCGCTCGGCACGTAGCCAAACGCCAGCGAGCGCCGGCTGTAGTGCGCGTAAGCGCCAGAAGTCACCCAGCCGACTACCGCCCCGTCGTGCCAGATCGGCTCGTCGCCGACGACGTCGGCCGGCTCGGCCGGATCGGGAGTGATCTCGAAGTAGCCCAGCGTCCGAGCGGGGCCGCGCGCCAGCTCCGCCTCCACCGCCGCGCGGCCGATGAAGTCGTGATCGAGCTTGAGCGATCGGTGCATGCGCGCCTGCGCCGGGGTGTAGATCGGACGGTATTCGCGTGCCCACGTCCCGAACATCTTCTCCATGCGCAGCGACATCAGCGCCCGGAACCCGAACAGGCCCATTTCGTGTGGCTGCCCGGCCTGCCAGAGCAGATCGAACAGTGCGCGCTGGTACTCCGGTGCGACCCAGATCTCGTAGCCAAGGTCCCCGGTGTAGGTCATCCGGCCGACGTGGGCGGGGATCATCCCCACGTCGATCTGGCGGAACGTCATGAACGGGTAGTCCTCGCTGGCCAGCGAGACACCGGTGACCGATTGCAGCACGTC
>DASPWG010000114.1:0-38266 GCA_035621915.1 Streptosporangiaceae bacterium | reverse complement strand
CGGGCACTCACGGTCCGCGGCGCGTTCGGCGTGGACTCCAAGGGGATGGCCGACGCGATCGCGCTGATCGAGTCCCGGCGGTTCCCGCTGGCCAGGATGCACACCCACACGTTCGGGCTGGACGACGCCGAGCTGGCCATCCAGACGCTTGGCGGCGAGATACCCGGCGAGGCCGCGATCCACGTCTCCGTGCACCCCCATCTCTGATCCCGCCGACTCCGCCGACGACTGCCCCGGAGGCTCGAAGTGCTCGTTGATGCTCACGCCCACCTGCTGCCGCGGGACTACCCGGCGGACGCGCCCGACTGCTTCCCGCAGATGGAGCCGATCGAGGACAGCACCGACCGGCTGCTGGTGTTCGGCCCGACCCGGTTCCGCGCGAGGGACGTCTTCTTCGCGGCCGAGCAGCGGATAGCGGCGCAGGACGCCTCCGGCGTCGATGCCGAGGTCCTGACGCCGATGCCGCCGCTGCTGCGCTACGACCTGGCGATCGACGACGGGCTGGCGCTGTCCCGGTACGTCAACGAGTTCACCGCGCAGCTCTGCGCCTACGACCCGAGCCGGCTCGTCGGGCTCGGCATGGTGCCGCTGCAGGATCCGGACGCCGCGGCCGCGGAGCTCGCCGCGGTCGGCGAGCTTGGCCTCGCGGGCGTGGAGATCGCCTCCAACGTCCTCGGCAAGTCGATCGGCGACGAGCGGTTCCTGCCGTTCTTCACCGAGGCCGAGCGCCTCGGCCTGGCGATCTTCGTGCACGCGATGCCGGCCGCCACCGACCGGCTCCCGCGCACGGCCATGGGGACCTACGTCGTCGGACTGGAGGGCGCGCTCGCGGCCTCCTCCCTGATCGCCGGCGGCACCGCCGCGCGGTGCCCGGACCTGCGGATCGCCTTCAGCCATGCGGCCGGCGGCTTCCCGCTGATGCTGCCGCGCGCGCAGTATTTCTGGAGCGGCAGCTGGAACGAGGAGCCGAAGGTGCCCGAGCGGGCTGTCATGCCGGACGACGACCCCGCGCCCGTCGAGTTTGCCCGGCGCTTCTACTACGACTCCCTGGTCTTCGACCGGCGCGCGGTGCGGTTCCTCGTCGACTACCTGGGGCCTGAGCGGCTGCTGGTCGGGTCCGACTTCCCGGCTATGCCGCGCGAGGACCCTGCCGGGCGGACCCTGAGGTCACTGGACCTGCCCGCGGACGTGCTGGAGGACATCACCTGGCACAACGCCTTCCGCTGGCTTGGCATCAAGCCGGTGCGCTGACCCGGCTCGGCAGGGTGGCAGCGACCGGCGTGAAGCCGGCCCGCCGCTGTGCCGCGCCGGCGAGCTGCTGCCTGGACTGCGCCGCCAGCCTCCGGGTGATTTCCGCTGAGGCGTCGGTGAGCATTCTTGCCAGCACCTGGGGCCTGGCCCTGGCGGCCTCGACGACCACGCTGATGGCAGCGGCCAGGCCTCCGAACGGGTCGTGCACCGGCACCGCGACCACCAGATCGGGCAGCGTGATCTGCCCGACCGCGACGGCATAACCCGACTGCCTGACCTGAGCGAGCATGCGCCGGAGCTTGGCCGGATCGGTCACGGTCAGGGAGGTGTACCGCTCGAGCGGCCGCCGCAGTGCCTGCTCCTGAAGTTCCCAGTCGGCGTACGCCAGCAGCACCAGGCCCGTCCCGGTCGCGTGCAGCGGCCAGCGATCGCCGGCCTTGCCGCTGGTGGGGTGCGTGGCGCAGGCTCTGATGACTTCGACGTAGACCACTTCCATGCCATCGCGCACCGCCAGGTGCACGTTGCCGCGGGTTCGGTGGTGCAGGTCGTCCAGGCACGGGAAGGCCGCCTCGCGCAGGTCCAGGCCGCGCGGCGCGAGTGCGGCAAGTTCCAGCAGGCGCAGGCCGATCGAGTAGCAGCCGCCCGGGTCGCGCTCCAGCGCTCCCCAGCTGAGCAGTTCGTGGACCAGCCGGTGCGTCGTCGACAGGCTGAGACCGGACCGGCGGGAAATCTCACTCAGTGACAGCGCCCGGCTCCGCGGCCCGAAAGCGTCAAGCACCGCGAGCAGCCGCCCGGCCGCGCTCGTGCGGGGAGCATGCGCGCTGGCCTGCGCTGCAGCGTCGGGCAGTTCCGGCATGCTCCCACCTTCGCCCTTGCGGCCAGAGGCCCAGCCAACAGCTCGCCAGCCCTTTCGAGCCACGCTGGAAGCAATTAATTCGGCTGAAATAATGCTGGCACGCGATGTCCGGTTCTGCAAGAACTAAGCCATTTAGCCCGATGCCGGTAGGAAACCGCACGGCAAACAGGACGTGAACGGCAGCTGCCTGCCGGCCGCCTCGCCCGCCGGCCGCCGGCCGGCCCCCATCCGCCCGCGCGCAGGCCGGCATCTCCCTTTCGCCGGATGGAAGCGCTGTGGACGCACGCCACGCGCGTCCCGGAAGCTGAGCGCGTCATCAGTGAGGCAAGGCCCATCGCAAGCAGCGTGTGCAAGCCGCGTCACCAGGTCGGGAACGCGGGCTTGAAGTCCACAGCGGGAGTATCTGTATAGCGGGAGCATCGACGTGATACCCAAAATCAGCCCGAGACGCACCGCGAGGCTACCTGCCTTGCGCTTGACGTCTGTCATCGTCATGACGGTCGCAGCGGTCGTACTGGCCGGCTGCGGTTCGTCGAAGAGTCCGAGCACCTCTAGTTCGGCGCCCAAGCACGGCGGATCACTGACCGTGCTCGAGGGAGACAGCTTCGCCGGCTCCTGGCCGGGCCTCGACCCCGCCACCGACACTGACGGCGCGGCGAACATGAGCTACATGGACGCCATCTTCGGCGAGCTCTTCGAGCTCGAGGCCGGCGGCAAGACCGTCGGCGACCTGGCCACCGGCTACTCGTTCAGCAACGCCGGCAAGACGGTGACCATCACGCTGCGGCAGGGCGTGAAGTTCTCCGACGGCACCCCACTCAATGCGGCAGCGGTCGTCTACAACTGGAAGCGCGACCTCTCCGCGACCTGCACCTGCAAGCCGGTATTCCTCACTCCGCCGGTGATTACCGCGACCGGGCCCTACACCGTCTCGCTCACGCTGACCTACGTCGACGCGCCGTTCATCAACGCGCTCCAGGGCAGCGTCTTCAACTGGATCGCCTCGCCGACCGCGATCCAGAAGATGGGCGAGAAGGCCTTCGCCCTCAAGCCCGTCGGGGCCGGCCCGTTCACCGTGGTGACCGACGTCCCGGACTCGCTGCTGGTCCTGAAGCGGAACCCTGGCTACTGGCAGACCGGGCTGCCGTACCTGAGCTCGCTGACCTTCAAGCCGGTCGCAAGCGACGAGGCTGCGCTTACGGCGATGGAGTCGAACGCCGGGCAGGCCTATGAGGGGATGTCGACGCCGCAGCTGGTGAGCGCGTACAAGGCGAAGTTCCAGACGACCGCGGAGCCGTCGACCTCGCCCTACGACATCCAGCTCAATACCAAGATCGCGCCATTCAACAACATCAAGGCCAGGGAGGCCATCTACTACGCCACGAACGCGGCACTGCTGGACAAGAGCCTGTTCGGCGACACCTACCCGGTCGGGGAGTCGTTCACGGCGCCTGCCGGACTGTTCTACGAGCAGACGGTGCCCGGCTACATCACCTACGACCTGGCGAAGGCCAAGGCCTTGGTGTCGTCACTCGGCGGGCTGAGCTTCAACCTCGGCACGATCAGCGTCCCGACGGCCACCGAGATGGACGAGGCCATCCAGACCGAGTGGCAGGCCGCCGGCATGAAGGTCACCCTGAGCAGCTACGACCTGACTGGACTGATCGGAGCGTTTACCGGCGGTAAGTGGCAGGCGATGCTGCAGACCGCGGGCGCCTACGACCCGGGCACCGGCGTCGGCGTGTGCTTCCGGTTCTGCTCCACCTCGCCGTTCACCGGGGTGTGGAGCACGGCTCTCAACAACCTGCTGCTGGGCGCCGCCGGGACCGTCAACCCGGCCCAGCGCAAGGCGCTCTACGACCAGGCGGCCGCTTACATCGCCAAGAACGCGGACGGGCCGTTCCTGTTCCCGATCGCCGGCTACAACATCGCCGCCCATGGTGTCGGCGGACCGGGGCTGACGACGCCCCTTCCAGTCACTGACGTGAACCCGGAGATCCTCTGGCAGTACGTCTACAACAACGGATGAGGTACCTCACCGCATGGGGCTGAGGTTGCCGCCGAGATGAATACCTCGGTACCAGTTCAGCCGGCTCGCTGGCCAGGCAGCTCGTTCGCGCGCCGCCTGGCCAGCTCTCCGGCCGTGCGGGTGAGCGGCAGGCGGCTGCTGTCCGCCATTCCTGTCCTGTGGGGCGTCACGTTCCTGACGTTCCTGCTCCTCAATGCGCTACCTGGTGACGCCGCGTCGGCGCTGCTCGGCATCAACGCCACGCCAGCGGAGATCCGCTCGTTCTCCATCAAGCTGCACCTCAACGAGCCGCTGTGGACCAGGTACGGGCACTGGCTCGCCGCCGCGGCGACCGGAAACCTCGGTACCTCGCTGGCGAGCCCGCAGTCTGTCGCGTCGATCATCGGGTCACGGCTGCCGGTCACCCTCGAGCTCGTCGTCTACGCGCTGATCATCACGTTCGTCGTCTCGGTCCCGCTGGCCGTGCTCTGCGCCCGCTGGCCACGCGGCATCATCGACCGGCTCTGCCTGGTGCTGTCGATGGCCAGCATCTCCATCGCGCCGTACGTCCTCGGGCTGCTGCTGGTGATCCTCTTCGCCGTCGACACCTCGATCTTCCCGGCGATCGGCTACACCTCGCTCACCACGTCGGTCGCTGGCAACCTGCACACCATGACGCTGCCTAGCCTCGTCCTGGCGCTGCCGCTGATCGGGTTCTATACCCGCTTCCTGCGCGCGGACCTGCTCGAGCAGATGCAGTCCGAGGACTACATCGTGACCGCGCGGGCCAAGGGCGTCAGCGAATGGAAGATCGTTACCAGGCATGCGCTGCGCAACTCGTTCATCGGACTGCTCACCGTCATCGGGCTGAACCTCGCCACGCTGATCGGGGCGACGGTCATCGTGGAGGAGATCTTCTCCCTGCCCGGTATCGGCTACGAGCTGCTCAATGCGATCAGCAACCGGGACGTTCCGGTCGTCGAGGGCATCGTGCTCGTGTTCGGAATCGCCGTGGTCCTCGCCAACCTGCTCACCGACCTGCTCTACGGCGTGCTCGACCCAAGGATCCGTCATGTCCGTTCCCGCAGCTGACCTGCTCGCCACGGTCCCGGCCCAGGATCTCGCCGTCGGCGAGGGCGCAGCCTCCAGGGCGCGCGGCTGGCTGCGCACCCTGGAGATCGTCGTTCCTGGCTCGCTCCTCGCCGTGCTGCTGTTCTTCTGCTTCATCTGGCCAGCGATCTACCACATCCCCAGCCCGACCGTCGGGGACCTGCTCCAGGTCAACGCGCCGCTGTGGTCGCCAGGCCACATCCTCGGCACCGACTCCGTCGGCTACGACATCATGTCCAGGATCCTGTACGGCGGCCGGGTTTCCTTCGAGGTCGCGGCCGCGGTTCAGGCCATCGGCCTGGTGGTCGGCGGCCTGTTCGGCATGGCCGCCGCCTACCGCGGAGGCTGGACCGAGGCCGTCCTGATGCGCGTCCTCGACGTGTTCATTGCCTTCCCGTCGCTGGTCCTCGTGCTGGCCATCGCCGACAGCCTGGGCCCGAGCGAGACCCACGTGATCTGGGCGCTGTCCGCGTTCAGCATCCCGGCCTTCGCCCGGGTGGCCAGGGCCGCCACGCTCCGGCTGCGAGACCAGCCCTTTGTCGTGGCCGCCCGGCTGTCCGGCACCCGAGCCTGGCGGATCATGTTCCAGCACCTGGTTCCCAACATGGCGCCTCAGCTGCTGACTTTCAGCCTGCTCGGCGCCAGCCTGACGATCATTCTGGAGGGCGCCCTGGACTTCCTCGGCTACGGCATCCCGCCGCCGACGCCGACCTGGGGCAACATGATCGCGACTGGCCAGTCGTTCATCTCGGTGTTCCCGCGGCTCGTCGTCGTGCCGAGCATCTTCCTGCTGGTGACAAGCATCTGCCTCAACATGATGGGCGATGGGCTGCGGGCCCGGTGGGGGGTCCGGTGATAGGCAGGGCCCAGGGCGAGCAAGGCCAGGCCGCGGCTGCCGCAGACGGCACTGGACTACCGGCCTTCGAGACGACTCCAGGTCCGGTGCTGGAGGTGGCGGACCTGCGCGTGACGTTCCGGTCCAGGCACGGGACCGTCTACGCGGTGCAGGGCGTTAGCTTCGCCGTGGAGGCAGGCCGGACTCTTGCCGTCATCGGCGAGTCTGGTTCAGGCAAGACGGTCAGCGCGCAGGCGATCATGGGCCTGCTGCCGCGCACTGCCGAGGTTGACGGCTCCATCCGGTTCAAGGGCGCCCAGCTCATCGGCCGCAGCGCGAACGAGATGAGGGACTACCGGGGCCGGAACGTGGCGATGGTATTCCAGAATCCCGAGCGCTCGCTGAACCCCACCATGCGGGTGGGCACCCAGATCGCCGAGGCGATCCGGTGCCACCTGCCGATGGACCGCAGGCAGGCTCACGAGCGCGCAATCGAGCTGCTCAAGATGGTGCGCATCCCGGCGCCGGAGCGGCGGTTTCACGAGTACCCCCACCAGCTGTCCGGCGGCATGCGCCAGCGCGTCGTCATCGCGATCGCGCTCGCCTGCGGGCCCGACGTCCTGATCGCCGACGAGGCGACGACGGCGCTCGACGTGACGACCCAGGCGCAGATCATGGATCTGCTGCTAGACCTCCAGCAGCAGACCGGGACCGCGCTGCTGATGATCAGCCACGACATGGGCCTGGCGGCTACCTACGCCGAGGACGTTGTGGTGATGTACGCGGGCAAGATCGTCGAGCGGGCATCGGCCAAGGACCTGTTCGCGGCCGTCCGGATGCCGTACACGCAGGCGCTGCTCGAGGCTATCCCGCGGATCGAGCTCGAGCCGCACGTGCTGCTGCCAGTCGTCGGCGGGCGCCCGCCTGACCTGTCGGTCATCGAGCCTGGCTGCCCGTTCGCGCCGCGCTGCCCGGGCGTGCAGCAGGACTGCCGCGAGCACGCTCCCGAGCTGCGCGAGCACGAGCCCGGCCGGTGGTGGGCGTGCTGGCATCCGTGCGGGAAAGGGGGCTGAAGGTGAGCGCGACAGGCGCAGGCCCGGCGGGCGATCCGCGGGCCCTCGCTGGCCCTGGCCAGTCCGCGGCAGCGGCGGACGGAGAGGTCCTCCTCAAGGTCCGCGACCTCGTCCAGGAGTTCGTGCTCCGCGACTACGGCGGCGCTAAGGGCGGCGTGCTGCAGGCCGTCTCCGGCGTCTCGTTTGACCTGCACGCGGGGGAGACGCTGGGAATCGTGGGCGAGACCGGCTCGGGAAAGTCCACCCTCGCCCGCGCGGTGATCCAGGCACCGCCCCCCAAGCACGGCCAGGTGATCTTCGAGGGCACCGACCTGACCCGGCTCTCGCGCCGTGCCATGAAGGCGGTGCGGCGCAACATGCAGATGGTCTTCCAGGACCCGTTCACGTCCCTTGACCCGCGCTGGACCGTGTCCCGGATCGTCGAGGAACCGCTGATCGCGTACGCGACCGGTGGCCGCCAGGAGCGCCGCGACCGGGTGGCATCGCTGCTTGACCTGGTGGGCCTCGACCCGGCAAGGTACGGCGGGCGGCGCCCGCACGAGCTGTCCGGCGGCCAGTGCCAGCGGGTTGCGGTCGCCAGGGCGCTGGCCCTGGAGCCCAAGCTGATCCTCTGCGACGAGCCGGTCTCGTCGCTGGACGTGCTGGTGCAGGCCCAGGTGCTCAACCTGTTCGAGAAGCTGCGCGCCGAGCTTGGCCTGTCCTATCTGTTCATCGCTCATGACCTGGCGCTGGTGAAGCAGGTCAGCGACCGTGTCGCGGTCATGTACCTGGGCAGGCTGTGCGAGGTCGGCCCGGTGCGCGACCTTTACAACGAACCACTGCACCCGTACACGCTGGCCTTGCTGACCTCCATCCCGAGCCCGGACCCGGCGGCCGGGCGGCGGGACACCGCCAGCGTGATTAGCGGGGAGCTGCCGTCGCCGCTCGACCCGCCAAGCGGCTGCCGGTTCCGCACCCGCTGCCCGCGAGCCCGGGAGCGGTGCGCGGCCGAGGTACCCGAGCTCAGGCCGCTCGCAGACGGGCACCTCGTGGCATGTCACTTCCCGCTCTCCGGCGACTGGCAGGCAGCGGCCGGCGGTCAGCCGGGTACGGTGAGCGCACCAGCAGCAGCCAGCAACGTCACCTCAGGAGATAGCACGCCATGACAGACAACCAGGGTGCCGGGCAGACCGTGGCAGGCAGCGCGCTCGCGGGCGGCTCGGCGCCGTCCGCGCGGCCGCCGTACCGCGCCGACCACGTCGGCAGCCTGCTGCGCCCGCCCGAACTGCTGGCGGCGCGGGACGACTTCGCGGCCGGCCGGATCGACGCCGGCCGGCTCAGGGAGGTCGAGGACGCGGCCATCGCCGAGGTAGTGCGCATGCAGCAGGAGGTCGGCCTGCGTGACGCGACCGACGGCGAGCTCCGCCGCGAGTCCTGGCACATGGACTTCATCTACCAGCTTGGCGGAATCCAGAAGGTCCAGGACGACACCATCAGGGTCGCGTTCCACAACGAGCAGAAGAGCTACGAGTGGGCGCCACCGTCCGCGCACGTGGTGGAGCCGGTCCGGCTCGACCACACGATCTTCGGCGAGGCCTTCTCGTACCTGCGTGACACCGTCACCACCGCGATGCCGAAGCTCACGATCCCGTCGCTCAGCATGGTTCACTACCGCGGCGGCCGGTCGGCGATCGACAAGAGCGTGTATCCCGACCTGGACCAGTTCTGGACCGACCTTGTCGCGGCCTACGCGGAGGAAGTGCGCCGACTGCACGGCCTCGGCTGCCGCTACCTGCAGCTGGACGACACGAGCCTGGCGTACATGAACGACCCGGCGCAGCGCGAGCATGTCGCGGACATCGGCGGCGACCCCGAGCACCAGCATGAGCGTTACATCGAGAACATCAACCGCGCGCTCGCGGGCCGCCCGGCCGATCTGGCGGTCACCACGCACATGTGCCGCGGCAACAACCAGAGCATGTGGGCGGCTGAGGGCGGCTACGAGTTCGTCGCCGACGCCCTGTTCAACCGGCTCGAGGTGGACGGCTTCTTCTGCGAGTGGGACGACGAGCGCTCCGGCGGCTTCGAGCCGCTGCGTTTCGTGCCGAAGGGCAAGCGCGTAGTGCTGGGCCTGGTCACCACCAAGCGGGGTGAGCTGGAGAGCAAGGACGACCTGAAACGGCGGATCGAGGACGCGGCCAGCTTCGTCGACATCGACCAGCTCTGCCTGTCGCCACAGTGCGGTTTCTCCTCGACCAAGGAGGGCAACGACCTGACGCCGCAGGAGCAGTGGGCCAAGCTCGCCCTGATCGTCGAGACCGCGCAGGAGGTCTGGGGCTCGCTGTGATCGGGTTAGCCCGCTGACGTGTTATCAGCGGCTATCCCGTTTGGCCTGCCAGCGAGCGCCCTGCGCAAGGGCGCCGGCCCGCTGCTTCTCGGTCCGCGGCGAGCGGAGGGCACGGTCGCCAGCGGGCGGCCTGTCCACCGGGGTCTGTCGCCGCTGGGCCGGGACCGCCGCCTTCGCGGCCGGGCCGGGGCGGCGTGGTTTGCTCCGTGCCGCTGCCAGCCGTTCCGCTCGCAGCTCAGCCGCTGAGCGTCGCGCCAGCAAGGCGACCTGCCTGCTCACCCGGGACAGCGCGGTCTCAAACGCCTCGCTCCGCAGCCGCGCCCGCTTATTCTCCGGCCGGGCCTTGCCGCGGCCGCCCTGCTCCGCGACACGAGCGGCGGCGGCGCGGCGGTACTGGCCGACGTACTTGTTCCTGGCGCGCCTGATACGGCCCTCGAGCTCGATAGCCGCATCCTCATCGAGCGCCGCGAGGCTGTCCCGCTCGGTCTCGGCGACCACCAGCCGCTCCGCGTCGTTGAGCGCGGCAAGCAGAGTCGCATCCATCAGTCTTCCCTCGTTTCCGCCGGCTGACTATCAGCGCGGATAGGTCTTCCCGGCCAGCGGCGGCCGTGAACCTGGCGTTCTGGGCCGCAGCCAAGGCACCGGTGGTCGTGGCGGCGCACAACGGGACGCACCCTCCTTTGTGGCCGAGGCGGATGAACCCGCGGCACTGGCACGGGAGAATAAGGATCATGCTGCCCGTGGCCCGGCCGGCGCCCTTACCAGCACAAAGCGCCGCACCACCCCAGGAAACCGACGACCCTCGTGCCGATATCGGCCGCCTGCTGATCACCTGCCCGGACCGGCCGGGGATCGTGGCCGGGGTGTCCCGCTGCCTCTACGAGCACGGCGCCAACATCGTGGAGTCCCAGCAGTACTCCACCAACCCGCTCGGCGGCACGTTCTTCCTGCTGGTCGCGTTTCACCTGCCGGGCCTCGCGCGCCGGATGGCGCAGCTTGAGCAGTCGCTAGCGGGGCTGGCGTCGGCGTTTGCCATGACCTGGCGGATGACCAGGGCGGCCGACAGGAAGCGGATGGCCATCTTCGTGTCGAGGTCCGACCACGCGCTGCGCGAACTGCTCTGGCGCAACCAGTCCGGGGAGCTTAACGCGGACATCACGATGGTGATCTCCAACCACCAGACCACCGGCGAGCTGGTGCGCAGCTGGGGGATACCGTTCCACTACGTTCCGGTCACCCCGGATACCAGGGCAACGGCGGAGCAGGCCCAGCTCAGGCTCCTCGATGGCCAGGCCGACCTGGTGGTACTCGCACGGTATATGCAGATCCTCTCCCCGGCCTTCCTGGGAGCCATCCGGCATCCGATCATCAACATCCACCACAGCTTCCTGCCGGCCTTCGTCGGCGGGAACCCGCACCAGCAGGCCGCCGACCGCGGCGTGAAGCTGATCGGCGCGACGGCGCACTACGTCACGGCCGACCTGGATGCCGGGCCGATCATCGAGCAGGACACCGTGCGCGTCGACCATCGCTGCTCGGTGGACGACCTGCGGCGGCTCGGCAGGCACGTGGAACGCTCGGTGCTGGCCCGCGCGGTGGCCTGGCACCTGGACGACCGCGTCATCGTGCACCAGAACAAGACCATCGTCTTCGCCTGACAGGGATCACCGCGCGTCGGACGCGATGCGCGCTTTCGCCCAGTGAAAGCGTTATTGCCCTGTCGTCGCCGCCTGTGCGACTGTCTGCGGTGTAACCACACCAGGCGCCCGGGGACTGGGATTGGGCCGTTGGCCACGCGCAGGGAGGGCCGGCGCATGACCGAGCCAGTTCGCGAAGGCAGCGTGCTGTGGACGCCGCCCGCCGCCCGAGTGGCCGGCTCGAAGCTGACGGCCTTCGTTGCCTGGCTCGCCGCCCGCGGCCACAGCTTCGACAGCTACGACGCGCTGTGGCGCTGGTCAGTCAGCGACCTCGACGGCTTCTGGCAGGCCGTCTGGGACTATACCGGCGTCCGGGCCTCGGCGCCGCCCACGCGGGTGCTTGGCCGGCGGCAGATGCCCGGTGCCGAGTGGTTCCCCGGCGCCCGGCTCAACTATGCCGAGCATGTCCTGCGCCGCGAGCGGCCAGGCGAGACCGCGCTGCTGTCGGTAACCGAGTCAGCGCCGCTGGCGGGCATGGACTGGGCGGAGCTCGGCAGCCAGGTCCGGATCCTCGCCACCAGGCTGCGAGCCATGGGCGTGCGCCCAGGCGACCGGGTCGCATCCTACCTGCCGAATGTGCCGCAGGCCGTCGTGGCGATGCTCGCCAGCGCCAGCATCGGCGCGATCTGGGCAAGCTGCTCGCCGGACTTCGGCTGGCGCGGGGCACTGGACCGGTTCCGGCAGCTGAGCCCCAAAGTGCTGTTCTGCGTGGACGGGTACCAGTACGGCGGCAGGTGGTTCGACCGCAGCGACGAACTGCGGCAGATCGTCGCCGGCCTGGATGGCCTGGCTCGGGTGATATGGCTGCCGCGTGCGACGGAGCCAGGTGCGGGCGCGCCGGCAGCCGGCGCGCTGAGCTGGGCGCAAGTCCTCGACCACCCGCCCGTGCCGGCGGCGGCATTCCGGTTCGAGCAGGTGCCCTTCAGCCACCCGCTTTGGATCCTGTTCTCCTCCGGCACGACCGGACTGCCGAAGGCGATCGTGCACGGCCACGGCGGAATCCTGCTCGAGCAGCTGAAGCTCCAGACGCTGCACATGGACATGGGGCCTGGCGACCGGATGCTGTTCTTCACCACTACCGGCTGGATGATGTGGAACTTCCTGGTCAGCTCGCTGCTCGTAGGCGCGTGCCCGGTCCTGTACGACGGCAGCCCGACCTACCCGGGGCCCGAGGCGCTGTGGGGCATCGCGCAGGAGTGCGGCGTGACGTTCTTCGGCGCGAGCCCGGCCTTCGTCGATCTCATGGCGCAGGCAGGGCTCGCTCCCGGCCAGCTTTACGACCTGCCGGCGCTGCGCGCGATCATGCCCGCGGGCTCGCCGGTCTCGGCCGAGTGCACTGCCTGGTTCTACCGGAACGTCAAGCAGGACGTCTGGGTGTGCACCGGCAGCGGCGGGACCGACGTGTGCACCGGATTCGTGGGCGGAGTCCCGACGGCGCCGGTTTACGCCGGCGAGATCCAGGCGCGTCACCTCGGCGTCGCCGCGCACGCCTTCAACGACCGTGGCGAGAGCGTGGTCGAAGAAGTCGGCGAGCTGGTCATCACCGAGCCGATGCCATCAATGCCGGTAGGCATGTGGGGCGACGCCGACGGCTCCCGCTACCTGGAGTCCTACTTCGCCCAGTACCCGGGGGTGTGGCGGCACGGTGACTTCTTCCGCGTCAACTCCCGTGGCGGCTGCTTCGTGCTTGGCCGCTCCGACGCCACGCTGAACCGGCACGGGGTGCGCATCGGCACCGCCGAGGTCTACAGCGCGCTCGAGGCCGTGCCTGAGGTAGCCGACGCTCTGGTCGTCAACGTCGAGACCGACGACGGCAGGTCGTTCATGCCATTGTTCGTCAAGCTCGCCGATGAGCTGGTCCTCGACGCGGCACTTGAGCGAAAGATCGCCGACCGGCTCCGGCGCGACTACACGCCGCGGCACGTGCCCGACCGGATCGTGCAGGTTCCTGACATCCCGGTCACGCTCACCGGCAAGAAGATGGAGGTCCCGGTGCGCCGCATCCTGTCCGGTGTGCCGCCGGACCAGGCGGCCAACCGCAACGCCATGGCGAACCCGGGATCGCTCGATTTCTACGTCCGGTACGCCGCCACGCAGCAGGACCTTGCGGCCAGCCGCAGCCCTTCCGTGCACTGACCGGGACGGCTAGCCGCCTGGCCCGAGTCCTGCCTGGGCGCGCAGGGTGGCTGCCTTGTCGGTGCGCTCCCAGGTGAAGTCCTCCTCGGTCCTGCCGAAGTGGCCATAGGCGGCGGTACTCAGGTAGATCGGCCTGGCCAGGCGCAGGCCGTCCCGCAGTGCCGCCGGGCGGAGGTCGAAATTCTGGCTGACCAGCTCGGCGATCCTGGCCCGCGGGATGTGCTCGGTGCCGAAGGTGTCGACCAGCAGCGACAGCGGCCTGGCCATCCCGATGGCGTAGGCGACCTGGATCTCCGCCCGGTCGGCGAAGCCGGCCGCCACGATGTTCTTCGCCGCGTACCTGGCACCGTAGGCGGCCGCGCGGTCGACCTTCGACGGGTCCTTGCCGGACAGCGCGCCGCCGCCGTGCCTGGCCGACCCGCCGTAAGTGTCAACGATGATCTTCCTGCCGGTCAGGCCGGTGTCGCCGCACGGGCCGCCGAGCACGAAGCGCCCGGTCGGGTTGACGTAGAAGTCGCGGCGCAGCGCCGCCGGGTCGTACATCTCCTCCGGCAGCACTGCAGTGACGACCTCGGACCAGAGCGCGTCCGGGAGCTTGTCCTCAGCGCCGTCCTGATGCTGGGCCGAGATCAGCACCTTCTCGATCGCTACCGGCCTGCCCGCAGCGTCGTAGCGGACGGTGACCTGGGTCTTGCCGTCCGGCCGGAGGAACGGCAGCGCTCCGGTCTTGCGCACCTCGGCAAGCCGGCGGGCCAGCCGGTGCGCAAGCGCGATGGGCGCCGGCATCAGCTCGGGCGTCTCGTTGGTGGCGTACCCGAACATCATTCCCTGGTCGCCCGCGCCGTGCAGGTCATACTCGTCGGCAGCGGCCACGCCGCCGCGGGCCTCGTGCGAGCGCTCGACGCCGCGGGCGATGTCGGGGGACTGGCGGTCCAGGGCGACGATCACGCCGACCGCGTGACCGTCGTAGCCGAGGTCCCCCGAGTTGTAGCCGATGTCGCAGATCGTCGCCCTGGCGATGTCGGCGAAGTCCAGCCTGGCGTCAGTTGTCAGCTCGCCGGCGATCACCACCAGGCCGGTGGTCACGAGCGTCTCCACTGCCACCCGGGAGGGCGGGTACTGGCTGAGCGCGGCATCCAGGATGGCGTCGGAGACCTGATCGGCGACCTTATCCGGGTGGCCCTCAGTGACCGACTCCGAGGTGAACAGGTAGCCCGCGGCGTCGCGTGTGCTCATGTGCTCAGTTCCTTCCTGACCATGGCCGCTCCGGCCACCATTGCCGCGAGCTTCGCCCTGGCGACATCGGGCCGGACGTGCCGCAGCCCGCAGTCCGGGCTGACCACAAGGCGCTCCGGCGGCACGAACTGCAGCGCGCGCCGGATCCGCGCCGCCACCAGGTCAGGTGTCTCCACCTGGTCGGTCTTCACGTCTATGACGCCGAGCCCGAGGCCGCGATCCCAGTTGTGCTGGCTCAGCAGGCGCAGGTCGTCATCGCCGGTCCTGGCGAACTCCAGCGCCAGCAGGTCGACGTTCGCCCGTTTCACCGCGGGGAACAGGAAGTCGTAGTGGCCCGCCCACAGCGGCCGCGCATACCGGTTGCCGTAGCACACGTGCAGCGTCCACGTCACGTCCGCGCACCCGGTCACCAGGTTGATCGCGTCGATGGCGGTCTCAATCTCCTCCGGGTAGCCGGCCAGGAAGGGCTCGTCGATCTGCAGCGACCTGGCGCCAGCCTGCGCAAGCTGCGCTGCTTCGGCGCCGAGCACCATGGCCAGCGCGTGCACCAGCCCGGCCGGGTCGGCGTAGGCATGGTTACGGATCCGCCGCGACAGCGAGAACGGGCCCGTGATGGACAGCTTGACCGGCAGGTCGGTGAGCTGCCGGACGAAGGCGAAGTCCGCGACGAGGCCCAGGCTGACCCCGGCGGGTGCTGCCAGCGGCTGGCTGAGCGCGGCGTCGTAGTAGTCGAAGTAGTCGAGCTTGGCGCGCTGCTCGATCTCGATGCCGGGAATCCGGGCCAGCAGGTAGTCGATGTCGTTGTCGCGGCGCAGTTCGCCGTCGGTGACGATGTCGATGCCCGCCCGGTCCTGGTCGAGCACCGCGGCCTTGACGGCCATGTCGTGGATCTCGTCCAGGTAAGCCCGGCTGATCCTGCGGTGGTAGTAGTCGTTCCGCAGCTGCCCGAGCCACTCGGGCACCGGGTAGGAGCCGATGACCGTGGTCGGCAGCAGCGTGCGCGCCAGCCGGCCGACCGCGCGAGCACCCGCTCGTGGCCGGCTCACTCCCGCACCTGCGCGGTAAGGGTCTTGACGTTCGAGGCGGGACGCTGCGCGAACGGGGCGATGCGCACATCGAACCCGGCGCGGCTGCCCAGCCTGTGCAGCAGCGGCCCGTTGATCCAGTTCACCACAGTCCCGTCGTACTTGCCGGGCCCGAAGAAGCCGCTCCGGTACTGGCGCACGTCGGTAAGGAACAGGTCGTGGCACTGCAGCCGGCCGAAGGGGTGCAGCAGCGGCAGGGCGTCAGCGAAGCTGCCGAGCGCCCCGTTGCTTACGTGCACCCGGATGTCACCGTGCGCCTCGAGCTGCGGGAGTAGCAGCTCCCCGGTCATGTCGGGCGTGATCTGGTACTCATCCAGTGCCTCAAGCGGCGAGTACCGCTCCTCCAGCCGCAGGGCAGCCCAGACGTCCCGCCAGAAGCCGACCGCGGTCTGCGCGCCGGGAAAGTACTGCGGCATGGCCTCGCAGAGTAGCTCAGGGCCGAGCCTGAGCAGCTTGCTGACCAGGCCGGGCAGGTCGGGCACCGATGCGCCGACGCCCTGGGCGATGCGCCTGGCATCGGCCGCCCCGACAGTTGCCCGCGCCTCCACCTGGTAGGTGCGCCCGCCGACGCGCGCCAGTTCGTCGGTTGGCAGGTTGTCGTAGACGTTCGACACATAGACGAGGAACGCCTTGCCGCGCAGGAAGCCGAGGCTGACCGCAGGGTGCGTGGCGTCCACGACCAGCGCGTTGACATGCTCGGAGTGGTGCGCGACGGCGGCGAGAGCACGGCCGAGGACAAGCGGTGAGTAGTCGCCCATGAGGTACTGGAGCCGGCGGTAATAGTCCCGGCTATGCACGCTCGACAGCGCCCTGAACTCATCCAGCCAGGCTCTCGCCTGATTTCCGTTGCCCACCCCAAGCTCGACCACGTAAAGCTCGGCCGGCAGCGCGCTCCGGGCATCCAGGTCGTCCCAGACCTTGAATAGCTCGAGGATCAGCTCGCGGACCGCATCGATGTCACGGGCATCGCTGCGCCCGCCAGGCAGTGCCTGCTCGTACTCCCGGCCGGTCGCCTCCTCCCAGCTCGACAGGGCCTGCCAGTAAAGGGCGTTGAACCGCCAGATGCAGCTGCGCGCGAGAGTTCCCCACGGCTCCAGGGCCACCCGGCTGGCGAAACCAGGGTCCGCATGCTCGCGCAGCAGCGAGCCGATGACCGCGGGCAGGTCGGCGTCGCCGCAGCGGCGCAGGTCCAGGGCCAGTTCCAGCGCCACCTCCGCGGCCCGGGCGGCTGGCGGCCGGCCTTCCCTCGGCTCGTCGCTGCCGTTCTCGGCCGGCCAGGGCAGCCGGGCGGCCAGGACCGGGCGCAGTTCGGCGACGTCCCGGAAGCTGGCCTTGTACTGGATCCAGTCGCACACGACCGTGAGCCTGGACAGGTCGACGGTGCTCGCGCACAACGTCTCGACGACAGGCTCGAGCAGCGCCATGACCCGGAGCGGGTCGGCGCCGCGAAGGTGGCTGACGGGACGCACCTCAACGAGCATGGCTCGCCTCTCGCGCGCCGGTCCCGGACGCAGGCCTCGTGAGGTGCTCCCTGGACAGCCCGGCCCGGCGGAGGATCTCCGGGACCAGCTGCTCGTTGCCGACGGCCATGACGTGCACCCCTGCTACGCCAGGCATGCCCCGCAGGGCGCTGATCGTTTCCGCGCACAGCCCGATGCCCTCGTCCGCGATTCGGCTGGCTGCGACCCCGAGCAGCCTGCGTGAGACGTCGTCGGGAACGTGCACGCCCGGCACCTTGTGCTGCAGGTGGTGCAGGGCGCGCGCGGAAGTAATCGGGCCCACGCCGGCCAGGATGTGACAGCGCTGGTGCAGCCCCAGGTCGCGCACCTGGGCCATCCACCTGCCGAAGCCGCCGACGTCGAACACGTACTGCGTCTGGACGAACTGCGCGCCGGCCGCCACCTTCTTGCCGAGGCGGGCGGCCCGGAAGCCGACGGGCGGCGCGAACGGGTTCTCCACCGCGCCAAGGAACCAGCTGGGCGGCGGGTCCAGGAGCCGGCCGGACAGCAGCCTGTGCTCGTCCCGCATGGTCCTGGCAACCCAGAGCAGCTGCACGCTGTCCAGGTCGAAGACGGGCTTGGCCTGCGGCTGGTCGCCGAACCTGGGATGGTCGCCGGTCATCACCAGGACGTTCGGGATTCCCATCGCCGCGGCGGCTAGCAGATCGGACTGCAGCGCGATCCGGTTGCGGTCGCGGCAGGTGAGCTGCATGATCGGCGTGATCCCGGCGGCGAGGGCGAGCAGGCTTCCCGCCCAGCTCGACAGCCGCACGACCGCGCTCTGATTGTCGGTGATGTTGACCGCCGTCACCCAGCCGCGCAGCGGCAGCGCCTTCCGGCTCACCGCCTCCGGGTCGGCACTGCGCGGCGGGCCGATCTCCGCGGTCACCGTGAAGGCGCCGCTATCCAGCGTGGCCTGGAAGCTCGCGGCGTCGTAGCCGGCCGCGATGCCCCTAGGCATGCGGGCCACCGTGCATCAGGACGGCGGGGTCGCCCAGCCCGTCATCGGCTGTGCACAGGTCGTCGTCGCGGCCCTGCCAGTAGCTGACCCAGGCGCTCTCGCCCCAGCGCCGGTGATCGACCGGCCGGTGCAGCAGTGTCAGGTCCGCGGCGCGCCCCTCGCCGTCCGCGCGCTCGAAGGCCACCAGCCAGACGCAGCGGGTGCCGGGGTAGACCTCGCACGAGCCGTCCGCGCCGACGCCGCCGCACGGGCCGTTCCTGAGCTGCTTCGGGCATGTCATCGGGCATGCGTAGCCAGTCTGCGGAAGCGCGCACTGGCCGCACATCCGGCAGCCGAACGCTCCGGACTTGATGCCCTTCTCTGCGGCGGTGAACAGGCGGCGGAGGCGGGGCCTGGCTGCCAGGCATCCGGCCAGCCATCGGTAGCCGGCGTTCGGCTGCAGCAGGCGGTGCAGCCTGTACATGAGGCGGGCAGATCCCCGCGGGGCGACCGGCCGCGGCGGTGCGGAGCCCGTGCGCCCGGGCTGCGGTCGCATAGCCGCGCCGGCGAGCGGACCGCCTGCCGTGCTCACCACCAGTGCCTCCTGGTCCCGGTCGGCAGGCGCCGCGAGCCAGCCGGCCTAGGTTCAGGATCGGCGGGCCCGCCAGGCCGCAGCTACATCCGCCGCCACAACGTGCGCCCTGGCCCGTTGTGGCCGCAGGACAATGGATGCCCGGCGCTCAGCCGAGCGCGGAGAGCAGCAGGTCGAGCGCGGCATCGCCGGCGCCCGCCAGGCCGACCACCGCTCCCTGCACCAGCGGCCTGGCAGCAGTCAGCAGAGCGGCGGCCAGCTCGGCGCCGGTCCGCGCCGCGTCTGCTCCGGCCCGTTCCATCGCCAGCAGCACCTGCTCGGGAATCCGGATGTCGGGGACTTCGTGACACAGGTACTCGGCCTCGGCGAAGCTGCGCAGCGGCGCCACGCACACGAGGATCGGGGTGTCGCCGGAGACAGCGGCGGTCACTCGCTCCAGCGCCTCCAGTTCGTAGACCGGCCGGCTGATCAGGAACCGCGCGCCGGCCTCGATCTTGCGCCGCGTTCGCGCGATCTCGGCGTCCAGGTCGGCCGCGCTCGGGTTGAACCTGGCGCCCGCCACGAAGGACGTCCTGGTGGCCAGCTGCAGCCCGTTGCAGTCGACGCCCTTGTTCAGTCCGGCCACCAGCTCTACCAGGCCGACGGAGTCCACGTCCCAGATGCCATCGACGTTCGGGTAGTCGCCAAGCAGCGGGGGATTGCCCGTCTCGCACACGATGTTCGTGATGCCGAGGGCGTTCGCGCCCAGCAGGTCAGCCTGCAGCGCCATGATCGTCTTGTCCCAGGTGGTCACGGTGGCGATGGCATCGGCATCGACCCGCTGCTTGAGCTGGAACGCCAGGTCGATGGAGCTGAGCTGCGCGCGCGGGCTCTGCCTGGACGTGACGAAGAAGGCCTCTATCCCGCGCTGGCGCAGCGCTGCCGCCTGCTCGGTCGCCTCGTCGGCCGCGCCGCCGAGCGGCGCGGTGATCATCGCGGCGACCACGAAGCTGCCGGCTGCCAGGCTCTCGCTCAGGTCGCCGCGGGTGCCCGGCATGATGACTGGTCGGGCCGACGGCCGCGGCTGGACCACGGCAGGCGGCTGCGGCCTGGCCGGCCGCAGGCCGGCGACCTCCTGCGCTGCCGCCTCGATCTGCGCTGGCGTCGTGCCGCAGCAGCCTCCGACGATGCAGGCCCCTGCCTCGACCAGGCGGCGCGCGTAGCGCGCGAAATAGCCGCCGTCCACGTTGTACTCAAACCGTCGGCCTGCTACCCGCCGCGGCAGGCCGGCGTTCGGCTGCGCGCTGACCGGCAGCGCCGTGTGCGGGACCAGCGCCTCCACGATCCCCAGCACGCCCTGCGGGCCTAGCGTGCAGTTGGTGCCGATGACCGAGACGGGCAGGCCGCTCAGGACGCTGGCAACTTCGCGCGGGCTCTCGCCGCCAAGGGTCCGTCCGTCGCTGGCGAACGTCGCCTGGGCGATGATCGGCAGCGCGGATATCTCCGCTGCCACCGCGACCGCCTCCGCAAGCTCCTCCAGATAGCCGAAGGTCTCCAGGATGAGCGCGTCCACGCCGCCCTCAGCGAGCGCCGCCATCTGCTCGCGCAGCGCAGCGACGCGCTGCGCGCGGTCGACCCGCCTGCGCTGGCTGGCGGTCACCGCGGGCGCGACCGAGCCGGCCACGAATACCGGTCGTCCCGCCGCCTCCCGCGCCGCGGCCGCAAGCCGGGCTCCCGCCAGGTTGATCTCCCTGACCAGCCCGCCGAACCCCTGATCGGCCAGCCGCAGCCGGCCCGCTCCGAACGTGTTGGTGAGGATGATGTCGGCCCCGGCGCTGAGGTAGCTGTCGTGGATCGTGCTGACGAGGCCGGGGTTGGACAGGTTCAGCTCTGACAGCGCCCGGTCAAGCGAGTTGCCGGCCGCGTGCAGCATCGTTCCCATCGCGCCGTCGCAGATCAGCGCGCGCTCGGTCATCGCGGTCATCAGGTCGGTCATGGCGGCCCGTAACTCGCGCCGACGGTGGCGGACAAAGCTTCCAGCCCGCCGTCGGTCGCGCCGAGTATCTCAATCGCGACCTGCGCCATCAGCCGGTCGCGGTAGCTGTCGAGCCGAAGCCCGCTGATCTCCTGGATCCGCCTGATCCGGTACGCGACCGTGTTGGGGTGCAGGTGGAGCACCCGGGCCGTTCGCTGCGGGCTGTCGTTCTCGCGGAAGTAGCACGCCAGCGTGGTCAGCAGGTCGCTGCCGCGCAGCTGGTCATGCCGATCAAGCTCGCCCAGTACCTCGATCGCGAAGGACCTGAGCTCGGCCAGGTCGGGGACCTGGAGCAGCAGGCGGTGAATGCCGAGATCCTCGAACGCCACGACCTGGCCGCGGCGTCCCAGGTGCACGATGGCGTCGATGGTGCGGCGCGCCTGGCCGTAGCTCCTGGCGATGTCGGCCGGATCGCGGCACGTGCCACCGATCCCGATAGTGACCGCCGCCTCACTGAACAGCTCGCTCATCCGGGCCACGCAGCCTGCGCCGACATGACCGGCCCTTGCCTCTCGCCCGAATCGCCTGTCGCCGGGCTCGGGAGCGACGACCACGACCTCGTTCTCCCTGATGGCGGTGATCGCGCCCGGCATCCTTGTCCGGAAGAAGTGCTCGACCGCAGTCGCTACCCGCCTGCCTTGCGCCTCCGCGCCGCCCAGGGCACGCACCGGTCCCGCGGTGTCGATGGCGACGGCGACCACGCGGTGGTCGTGCTCGGCGTCGTAGCCGAGGTGCCGCGCCCACCTCGATACCTCGCCGTTGTCACGACCGCTGCCGAGCAGGAGCCCCTCGACCAGGTCGTCGCGTACCTGCCTGGCGGCAGCGGCGACGACCCGCTCCCGTCCGAGTATCACCCCGCAGATCGTGGCCGCGTGCTCGGTCACCAGCAGGCTGACATCTGCCGCGGCGTGCTCGGCCGCACGGCCGAACGTCAGCAGGTAGGCGGGAACGTCATCGCCCACCAGGATCGGCGCGACGATGACCGGGTCCGCCCAGCCAACCTCAGGAAGCCGCAGCGACCTGCGCGTCTGCGCCGTGCTGTTGAGCACGGCGCCGAGCCGGGAAGTCGCGACGTAAGCGCGCGCGTACTCGGCCACGTCGGGATCGGTGCCCTCCGGGCCCGCGGCCGCGAGGACTTCCAGCCCGCGGCTCACCACCGCGACCGTGGCGGCCGTCCGGTCGGCCAGCAGGCGCACCACCGTCGACACGTCCGCGTCCTGCAGGGTGAGCCCGGTCAGGTGCTGGTACACCGTGACCAGCTCGCGCAGCAGCGCGTTCTCACGCTGAACGCCGCGCTGGTCCAGCGGCAGAGAGGAATGACGGGACTCGGGCCGTCCATCCTGCATAGACGTGACGCTACACGCGCAGTGGCCACAAGGCATTGTGTGAAGTCACAAAGCCGCTCCCCGGACATCTGTGGCGGACCTAGGCCGGGTGGGCAGATCGCAGCCAGCATGCCAGGCAGCGGCACTGATCAGGCCGACAATACGTCTTGTGGCTCAGCACAGTGGTCCGGGGCGCTGGGCCCCGGACCACTTCTTGCCCTAGGGGCGGGACCGCCGGACCAGCTTGACGCTGTCCATGACGACCGGGCCGGATGTGGTGCTGATTCCTGAGGCAGTCTGGATGGGGTCGATGGCCCGCACCAGGATGCTGGTCTCGCCGCCAGGGAACCTGGGAGCGGTCACGTCCAGGGCGATGAAGCTCCAGTTTGCGTGCCGGTAGGCGGAGTAATCGGTGACCGTGTCGGTGATGTCCTCGGACGTGCCGGTGCCGCCGGTGGCGGTGTTGCTGCCAGTCCACTCCCAGATGAGCGGCTCGCCAGCGGTGGTCGCGGGATCGCCGCCGCCGGTCACCCCGTACCACCCGCTATAGAGGTCCTGGCCGCCTCCGCCCGCGCCGATGTAGGTGGTGCCGTCGCGGTGCGGATGCACCGTGCCGCCGGACGGGACGACCGCAGTGACCTGCCCGCCGCGCAGCGGGTAGCTGCGCTCGTAGGCGTGCACGTGACCGCTCACGACCAGGTCAACCTCGTACTGGTCGAAGATGGGCTCCCACACCAGCCGGATGCCGCCGTCGGAGCCGTGGGTGGTGTTGGAGGAGTACACGCAGTTGTGGAAGCCGACGATGATGAAGTCGATCCCCGAGCCCGGCGAGCGGTAGTGCGCCAGCCGCTCGGTCAGCCATGCGGTCTGCTTGCCCTCGGTGTACCCGTTGTTGTCCGACAGCTCCGCGGACAGGTCGTTGCCGTCGAGCTGGATCACGGCCACGTTGCCGTAGGTGAAGCTCTTCAGCACGGGCGAGCCGGTGATCTCCTGCGGGGCGTAGGCCTGCGGGAAACGGGTCGTGAAGCCCACGTAGCCGAAGTTGGCAAGCGGCTCCATCTCGTGGTTGCCGACGCCGACCTGCCACGGGATCGACTGGGCGGCCGCCGGGCCGACGATGCCCAGGTAAGCGTCCCAGGCGCCGGGGCTGAACGCGCTGGCGTTGGTCGGGACCCCGTTGGAGTAGTAACCAGACCCGCCGCCCGCATAGCTCAGGTCCCCGACCACCACATTGAACCGCGGGTTCAGCGCGCTGATGACCTGCGCGATGGGCAGGCTCGTACTGTCGTTGGTGGCCTCGTCGCCGACCATGGTGAACCGGAAGTCGGTGAGCCCCACCGAGGCTGTGGTGAAGGTGACGTCGCCACTCCAGTTCACCCCGTCGTTGCTGACGGAGTAGTGGTAGGTGGTGTCGGGCCACAGATCGCGCAGCAGGACGTTGCTGTAGACGGTGTTCTCGACCGGCTCGCCGCTGATCGCGGGCACCGGCACAGTGCCGGAGAACGATGCCTTCTCCACCGCGCCGTAGGTAGCGTCCAGGCCGTAGCGGACCTGAGGGGCCGGTACCGAGGGAACCGGGCCGTTGTAGGTGCCTGCCGACCACGAGACGTGCATCTCCCGCGCGGGGTCCTTGCCGTAGCCGATCCACTGCGGAGCGGCAGCGGTCGAGGCGAATGCCGACGACTGCCGCCAGAACACCGGTCCCGCGGCGGCGGCCAGCCCGAGGGCGCCGGCCGCCTTCAGGACGGTCCGCCTGCTGGACCGCGCCTTCAGGTAGTCGTGCATCTCCTGGATGGTCATGTCTTTGACAAACTTCTCGGGGATCTCCCCGTATGGCGTGTCCATAAATCCCGACGCTAAATGTCGGAAATGAACGCCTCGTGGCACGAGGCCGTCGGCTGGGCGAAGAGAGCGGGCATAGGCTGGTCTGCAGAGGAGGCGCCATGGATTTCGAGCACGTGCTGATGGCGCGGTCCGGCGAGTTCACCACGATCACGATGAACCGCCCCGAGCGCCGCAACGCCCTCTCGCAGCAGCACATGCGCGAGCTGATCGCGGCGTTCACGCTGACCGGCGAGAGCGACGCGGTTGGCATCGTGCTGGCCGGCAACGGTCCGGTGTTCAGCGCCGGCCACGACTTCGCCGACGTCGCCGACGGCGACCTGGCGGCCGTGCGCAAGCTGCTCCTGACGTGCACCGAGCTGATGACGCTGATGCAGCAGGTCCCGCAGCCTGTGGTGGCCAGAGTGCACGGCCTGGCAACCGCCGCTGGCTGCCAGCTTGTGGCCAGCGCCGACCTCGCGGTCGCCAGCGAGGACGCCGGCTTCGCGACTCCCGGCGGCAAGGGCGGCTGGTTCTGCCATACGCCGATGGTGGCGGTCGCGAGGAACGTGGGCAGGAAGCGCGCCGCTGAGATGGCCATGTCCGGCGACACCATCGACGCTGCCACGGCGCTGCAGTGGGGCCTGGTCAACCGGGTGGTACCAGCCGCGCAGCTCGACTCCGCAACCGCCGACCTGCTCGAGCGCGTCACCCGCGGGTCAGCCGAGAGCAAGGGCATCGGCAAGCAGGCGCTCTACGCGCAGATCGACCTCGACCAGCCGAAGGCGTACGCATATGCCATCGAGGTGATGGCGGCCACCAGCCAGCTGCCGGACGCCCGCGAGGGCATGCGGGCGTTCCTGGAGAAGCGCAAGCCACACTGGCACCGCGGCCGCGACTGACAGCGGCGGGACGACCCGTTTCCCGCTGGAAGCCCTAGGTCTCGCCGAGGGTGCCGTAGCCACCGCGCCAGTACAGCAGCGGCGCGGCCTCCTGACCGGCTGTCTCGACGCCCTCGACGCGGCCGATGACGATCTCGTGATCGCCGCCGGGAAAACTCTCCGTTACCGTGCACTCCAGCGCCGCAAGGACGCCCTCCAGCCGCGGGCTGCCGGTCCGGCCCGGACGGTGGCGCACGCCCTCCCAGGCCGCGGCGAAACCGCGCCTGGCGAAGTTCGCCGACAGGTGCCGCTGCCGTGCCGCGAGAACGTTCACCACGAACGCCCCGTGCGCCCGGATCGCTCGCAGCGTCAGGCTGCACCGGTCGAAGCAGACAAGCAGCAGCGGCGGATCCAGGGACAGGGACGCGACGGCGCTCGCGGTGGTACCGACCGGCTCGCCGTTATGGCCGACCGAGGTCACGACCGTCACGCCCGTCGCCAGCTGCCCGATCGCGAGCCGGAACTCCGACGGCGTCACCTGGGCTGCGGACTCGCCTAGGGCCGTCATCGCGAGACCTTTCCGTGGACGCGCATCGCTACGCCGCGTGCTGCGGTGCTGCCAGCGCGACCAGCCGGCTGGCCAGCGCGCTTGCCTGGTCGCGTATCTCGGGGATTGCGGTCGTCTCGTAGAGCTGCCCGCGCAGCAGCGGACCGAGGGCGTAGAGCCAGCTGCTCGGCTGGCCTGCTGCGGTGATCACGGCCCCGTGACCGTCGGTGCGGATGCCGAGCCGGTGCGGATCAGGCGCCGCCAGCCCTGCGTCGAGCAGCTGGCGCAGCAGCCGATCGCGGGTGCTGCAGACGTCAGTGCCGGGCCCGGTGCCGTTGACCAGCCAGCCGGTCCTGATGGCGGCGACGCCGGCCGAACCCTGCTCGACGAGGACTGTCAGGCGGTCCCCGTCCGCAGTCACCTGGCTGACCCGTCCGCGCAGCACTCGCAGCCGCCCGGCCACCCGGAGCGCGTCAATCCGGCTGGCCGTGGCGGGCGGGACCCGGTGCCGGTGCACCTCCCAGTAGCGTGCGACGTGGCGCAGGAACATGCGCTGCTCGCGTTCCCTTAGCTGCTGCCATATCTGCTGGGAATGCGGCCGCAGCGCGTCGACGACCGGCTGCCACCCGGCCGCGGACTGCCCGGCCTCGGCCCGCACGCGCCTGATGAGTCCGGCAAGGTCGCGGTGGCCGTCCGTCAGGCCCTGGATCGCGCCCGGGCCCCCGTTCTCCGCGCACTCCTGCTGGCTGCCGTGCTGGCGGTGCTCGCGGGGCAGCAGCGCGTGCCGGGATATCGCGTAGACGATGGAGTCAGGACGGGAGCCGGTCACCGCGACGGCGACGTCCAGCATGGTGAGGCCGGTGCCGAGGATGAGCACCGGGCTGCCATCCGCGACCCTGTCGAGTGCGCCAGGCGACCACGGGTCCGCGACGTACCGCGGGGTGGCCGGCACCGGGCAGGGCGCAGCGGGCGGCAGGCTCCCGGTAGCGAGGACGGCTACGTCGGCGTCGAGGTGCCTGCCGTCGACCAGGTGCACGCGCACCTGCGGTTCCGCCAGGTCCGGCAACCGGTCTGCGGCGCGCGCCCGGCGGCTTCCTGTCAGCCGTGCCGCTGGCGACCGCAGGTCCGCGGCCTGCTGCTGGTCGGCCGTCGCCTGGCCGGGAGTCGCCTGGCCGGCAGTCGTCAGGCCGATGACCTCGGCGGTCAGGCGGCGCACGCTCGAGGCGGGAGCCGCCGCGCGCTCCGCGTCTGCCAGCGTGTCCTGCAGGTAGCGGCCATAATCCATGCGCGCGAGGAACGAGCCAGGCCCGGCCGCGATCCCGGCTGCCTGCGCCCAGCGCACCAGGCTGCCCGGGTCTGAAGGCACCGCGCTCATCCGGCCGGCCGGCGCGTTGAGCAGGTGGGCGGGGTGCTGCGTCGCGTAGGCCCGGCCGAGGCCGTGCCTGCCGTCCTTGTCGATCAGCAGCACCGAGACGGCCACGCTGGCTGCAGCCGCGGCCCGGAGCAGGCAGGCGGCGGTCAGCGTCCCGCTTGCACCGCCCCCGATCACCGCCGCAGTCGCGGGGCGGTCACCAGGGAGTTCCAAGGGGCGCACGAGCACCATTGTACCTATTAAGTCCATAGGCTTAATAGGTAATTATTGCCCGTCGCGGCTGGGCAGGCTCAGGATGGCACCGGCGCCCCTCAGTGGGGCTGCCAGGCATCCGGGTCCCTGGTGAGCCTGTCGACCGTCGGCGGCAGCTTGCCCGCGGCCAGGTTCGCTAGCGTGACCTGCTCCAGGACGGCGCGCAAGCTCGCCCGCACCGCAACCCAGACATCGGCGAGCACCGAGGCGGCCCCGACGCACGTGATCTCGCCCGGCCGCTCGTCGCCGATCTGGGCCAGCGGACCCTCGACCGACCTGATGATGAGCGCGAGGGTAATGTCCTCGGGCGGCTGGCCGAGCAGGTAGCCGCCGTTGACACCGCGGTGGCTCACCACGATGCCGTCCCTGCGCAGCTCGGCCATGATCCCGAGCAGGAAGCGCCGCGGAATGTCCTGCGCGTCGGCGAGTTCCTCCGCCGTCACCGGCCTGCCGCCCCGGGAGCGGGCCGCGAGCTCGGCAAGGGCCCTGATGGCGTAGTCAGACTTCACCGTGAGGCGCATGTCGTCCATTGTCGTGGCCGCCGAGGCTGGCAGGCGCGTTCTCGGCAAGCCTGCCAGGCTCGCGGCCCTGGCCCCGCCCGGGCAGGCCGCGGCCCGGTCGCCCGCGTCGGCTAGCCTGGGTGCGCCAGCAGCGGACCTAGCGCGCGGGAGGAGCGGCGGTGGCCATCGTGGTGCTGTTTTTGTGGGCTGCCACGGCCGCGGCGGGGATCACGCTGCTCCGGGCGGGCGGTGCCGCGCGCCGGCTCGCCGCCCAGGCAGCGGCTGCGAAGGTTGGCCTGCCCGCACCCGCCGTAGTCAGGATCGGCGCGATTCCGCTGACCGAGGACGGCAAGCCGCCGCCCGGGCCGCACGTCAGGATCGTCACACCGCAAGGCGAGCACCCGCTGCTGGAGTTCAGCCACCCGACGCTGGCCGTGACCGGCATGGCCTTCTGGCTGATGTTCACGTTCGTGCACTACCGGCCGTTCGCCTGGATCGCGCTCGGCTGCGTGCTGGTGACCATCTGCATCGGGCTCGGATGGCTGGCCACCACCCATAGGCGGGGCCGCAGGCACGCTGGGGCCTGGCGGTTCCCGGTGCGGCTGATTGCGCTGCACGGGCTGTCGGCCTCGCTCACCGTGATCCTCGCGGTCGTCGCCACGCTGGTGGCGAGCCGCACCTGAGGCCGGATGATCCTGTCATAGTGAGCCTTCCCGGCGGCATTGCCGTGGCCGTGGACGTCTGCTACCTGCCAGGCGGCGGCGCGCGTGCGGCTGCGGTGCTGGCCAGTGACCCGCTGTTCGGCGTGCTGCTGGCCGAGCGGGTGGTGCAGGTGGCGCAGGTCGAGCCGTATGAGCCCGGCGCGTTCTACCTGCGTGAGCTGCCGCCAATCCGGGCCGTGCTCGCGGGGGTGCAGGGCCTCGGGCTGCTGCTCATCGACGGCTATGTCGACCTAGATCCCGGCGGCCGGATGGGACTCGGCGCCCATGCCCGCGCCGAGTTCGGCGTGGCCGTCATCGGCGTCGCGAAGACGCGGTTCGCCACGGCTACGCACGCAGTGGCGGTGCTGCGCGGCCGGTCGGCGCGGCCGCTTTTCGTCACCTCGGCGGGCCTGCCGCCAGGCCAGGCAGCGGACCTGGTCCGGCAGATGCCCGGCCGCTTCCGGCTGCCGGACGCGCTGCGGCGCGCTGACACCCTGGCTCGCGGGCGAGTGCCTGGCTGACCGCTCAGGCCCCTCAAACCGCACCAGATCCCGGCCGTCACGGTTGTTGCCCATTGGTGCCCGATCGGGCACGCTGAGGGCATGCCGAAGGATGATCGCCCGCTGGTGATCGGCGCATCGCGCATAGTCCTGGCGTTCATGATTGGCTGGATAGCGCTGGTATGCCTGCTCGTCATCACCGGCGCGCTCAGGCAGCATGACCCGCGCGGGTTCCTGCTACTGCTGGTCTGGCTGCCGCTTCTGGTACCGGTCGCGCTGGTGGCGCGGGTCCGCGTGAAGGCCAGCGGCGACACTCTGACCTACCACGGGCTGCTCAGGAAGAGGGCGTGGCGCCGGCAGGAGATCGCCCGCTTCGCCATCACCAAGCCCGTGCAGTCGCCCAGGCCCGGCCACCTCGAGGTGCGCACCGTGTCCGGCGAATCGATCATAATTAGCATTCCAGGCGCCTCCCGGAACGCGGATCAGCAGCAGAGCCGTCTCGTCATGCTCGAGAACTGGCGCCGGGCCAGGTCCTGAGCAGGATGCGGCCGCGGGCCGAGCCGAGCCGTTACCAGAGGGGACGCAGATGGGCACCAACCAGCGCGCGCAGATCGTCATGACGCCAGCGGAGGTGACAGACTTCCTGCGGCGCAGCCGCACCGCCACGGTGGCCACCATCGGTCCGAGCGGCCTGCCGCACCTGGTCGCCATGTGGTACGGCATCATCGGCGACGCGGTCTACATCGAGACCAAGGCCAAGTCGCAGAAGGCCGTGAACCTCCGGCGCGATCCGCGGATGGTGTTCATGGTCGAGGCCGGCACCAGCTACGACACCCTGCGCGGCGTATCTCTCGAAGGCTCCGCGACCATCATCGAGGAGCCGGACGGCGAGGAGTACTGGGCCGCCGCGGTCAGCGTCTACGAGCGCTATACCGGCCCGTACACCGAGCAGGCCCGTCCGGTCGTCCAGTTCATGATGAACAAGCGCATCGTCGTCAGGCTCGTCCCGGAACGGATCAGGTCCTGGGATCACCGCAAGCTCGGGCTCGACCCGATCGGCACCGCCGGCTCAACGGCGGCCAGCATCGGCGCCGAATAGGGAACGGTCGGCCGCAGCGGCGCGCCGACAGCCTGGCTCGCGGACCCTGGACGGCCGCGCGCAGCAGACCGGCTAGGGGACGAAGGATGCCGTTCCCGTGCTGGCGACCTTGTCAGCTGCGCCGTAGCGGGGCGGTGGCGGGCAGGCGCACTGTGCGGGCGCTGAAGACCGGCCAAGCCCGAGCCGGAACAGCAACCGCACCGGCGCGGGCGGCAGTGCGTGCCGCGGGCGATAGCGCAGCGGTATGTCCGAAGTTGCTAAGTCGTCTGCGCCCAATCGCCTGAGTTCCATCGCGCTCGCCCCGATGATCGCGACCGAAGCAACCGTTGCCGCGCGCCAGGTTGCCGCCCCTGCGCGCCGTCAGGAAGCCGCCCTTAAGACGGGCGACAGCCCTGCCTTTTCTGGTACGTGCCGCTGTACGTGACTAGCTAATCACCAATAGTCGCGCTATCACACATGCGCCACGCAAGTGCTGATCCTTTGGGCGTTCCGATGTCCATGTTTAGAGAAGTTAATCACGAATGTCTGCCCACTGGCGGCGCGGCGGCACACGGCTCGCGGGCGCTAGCGGCAGCCTGGCCCGGCGCGAACGGGACGCCTAGGGTCTAGCCATGGAACCGGTCATGGCCGCAGCCGCCGCCGATCCGTCGATTCTGGTCGAGTCGCTGCGCCGCGGCCTGCCGGGGGAGCGCATCGTGGTCGACCCCGACGTGCTCGCCGCGCTGTCGCACGACGACGCGGAGTGGGCTCCGGCCGGGAAGGCGGCGGCCGCCGTGCGCGCGCGGTCCGAGGCGGAGGTTCAGCACGTCGTGCGAACCTGCGCCGATCTGGGCACGCCGCTCGTGCCGCGCGGAGCCGGGACGGGCCTGTCCGGCGGGGCCAATGCGGTCGGCGGCTGCGTGATCCTTGACCTGTCGCAGATGAGCCGGGTGCTCGAGATCGACCCGGAGAACTTGCTGTGCACCGTCCAGCCCGGCGCGGTCAACAACGACGTCAAGGCAGCGGTCGCCGAGTACGGGCTGTGGTACCCGCCGGATCCGGCCAGCGCCCCGTGGTCCACGATCGGCGGCAACGTCGCGACCAACGCGGGCGGGCTGTGCTGCCTCAAGTACGGCGTCACCCGCGACTACGTGCTAGGCCTGCGCGCCGTGGCGGGCGGGCCGGTCGCTTACGGCGATGCCGTCCGCCTCGGGCGGCGCACCACCAAGGGAGTAGCCGGACTCGACCTGGTCGGGCTGTTCGTCGGCTCGGAGGGCACGCTCGGCGTGGTGACCGAGGTGACGCTCCGGCTGCGGCCGGCGCCTGCGGGCACGCCAAGGACGGTCGTGGCCGCTTTCGCCGACCTGGTCGCGTCCGGCGTCGCCGTTGCCGCGATCACCCGGCTCGGGCTGACGCCCGCGGTCCTCGAACTACTCGACCGCGCCTGCCTTGAGGCGGTCGAGGACTGGAAGCATCTCGGCATCGAGGCCGACGCCGCCGCCCTGCTGCTGGCCAGGGTCGACACGCCGGGTGACTCAGGGGCCGCCGAGGCGGCGGCGGTTGCGGCGACCATGACCGACGCCGGCGCGATCTGGGTGGAGCAGTCCACCGACGACGCCGAGGCCGAAGCGCTGTTCGACGCCAGGCGGCTCGCCTACCCGGCGCTGGAGCGGCTCGGCCCGGTGCTCACCGAGGACGTCTGCGTGCCGCGCTCCGCGGTTCCGCAGATGCTCGCTCAGATCAACGCCATCGCGGCGGAGCACGGCGTGCGCGTCGCCACGATCGCCCACGCGGGCGACGGCAACCTGCATCCGCTGCTGATCACCCCGCCGGGCGACGACGCGGCGCGGCAGGCGGCGCAGGCGGCCTTCGAGCAGTTCCTGGATGCGGCCATCGCGCTGGGCGGCACCGTCACCGGCGAGCACGGCGTTGGGATCCTCAAGCGGGACGGGATGCGCCGCGAGCTCGATCCGGGCTCGCTGGCCATGCAGTCGGCTATCCGCGCCGCCCTCGACCCGCGCGGGATATTCAACCCGGGCAAGGGCTAACCTACGTAAGCGTGATCATCGCAGCCGCCCGCGCGACGTCCGCCGGGACCTTCTAGATGCCCGTCAGCGCCGAGCGCCACGGCCGCATCCTCGTCATCACCATCGCCCGGGAGGACAAGCGCAACGCGCTGAACGCCGATGTCACCGCCGGCATCGACCAGGCCATGAACGAGCTCGAGGACAATCCGGAGCTGTGGTGCGGGATCCTCACCGGCGGGCGCCGGTTCTTCTCCGCCGGTGCCGACCTGGCCGCAGGGCCGGGCGAGCCCACGCCGCGTGGCGGCATCGCCGGCCTGATCCAGCGCGACCGGGCCAAGCCGCTGATAGCCGCGGTCGAGGGCTTCGCCCTCGGCGGCGGCATGGAACTGGTGCTGTGCTGTGACCTGGTGGTGGCGGCCTCCGATGCGCGGTTCGGGCTGCCCGAGGTCAAGCGCGGCCTGATGCCCGACTTCGGCGGCGCCTTCCGCGCGGTCAGGGCGCTGCCTGCCAACATCGCCAGGGAGATGCTGCTGACCGGCGATGACCTGCCGGCGCCGCGCGCCGCGGCACTGGGCTTCGTGAACAGGCTGACCGAGCCCGGTGCCGCGCTTGAGGGCGCACTTGAACTGGCCGAGCGCGTCTGCGCGAACGCCCCCCTCGCCGCCCGCGCCGCGCTGCGGACCAGCGCCCTCGTCGCCCGCGGCGAGGAGGCCGCGCTGTGGGCGTACAGCGACGCCGCGCACGGCAGGCTGCTTCGGTCGCAGGACGTCACGGAGGGGATCGCCGCGTTCTTCGAGCGGCGCGACCCGAACTGGCAGGGCCGGTAGGGTCCAGCCACATCCGGCCGGCGGCCGGCCCTGCCGGTCAGCTACCGGGCCGCGGCAGCCGAGTCGGGCACGGATGCTGCTGCCGGTGCCGACGGCTGCGCCTGCTCCGGCCGGTGCCGGCGGACCAGCGCGAACACCGCCAGTCCGACGGCGAGCCCGGCGAGCCCGGCGACCAGGAGGGCGCCCTGCAGGCCCGCCACCGATGCCGCGTGCAGCACCGGGCCCAGCCCGCCGGAACGGCCGCCGCCAGCACCGCCGGCGCCGCCGGAAGCGCGGCCCGAGGCGTGCAGGACCTGCTGCGCCTGGCCGCCCGCGAGCGCCCGCGCGAGCTGCGCCGAGTGCCCCACGCCGCGGCCCGCGATGGCCGCTGCTGCCCTGGCGGCAAAAACCGTGCCGAGCAGCGCAACGCCGAAGGCGTACCCGAGCTGGCGCATCATGTTGACCGCGCCGGCCGCCATCCCGGCGCGCTCGCGCGGAACCGACGCCATGGTCGAGGAGCCCAGCATCGGCGACACCAGCCCGACCCCGACGCCGACAACCACGTACCCGGCCAGCAGGTGCGTCCACCCGGCCGAGCCGCGCACGAGTGCCGCGCCGACCAGGCCGCCGATCCCGATCAGCGTCAGGCCGGTGCCGATCACCCGGCCGGGCCGCGCGCCGTGCAGCGCGCGTCCGGAGGCGCCTGCGACGAGGAACGCGGTGAGTGACAGCGGCATGCTCACCAGGCCGGCGTGCACCGGGCTCATCCGCAGCACGGACTGCAGCCAGATCGAGGCGTAGGTGAGATAGGCGAAGGCCGCGAAGTTCAGCCCGAGCCCGGCCAGCAGCATGCCGGTGAACACGCGCTGGCGCAGCAGCCGCACGTCCAGCATCGGCTCCGCCGTGCGCCACTCGACGAGCGCGAAGAGCCCGGCCAGTGCTGCCGCCGCGGCCAGCACGCCCCAGGTGCCGGCCGCCGCCCAGCCGGCCGACCCGGCGCGAATGAACCCGTAGGTGGCCGTGGCGGCCGCCGCCGTGAGCGCGACGATTCCTGGCACGTCGACCCGCCGCCCGGCGGCCGCGTGCGTGTCTGCAAGCCGCCAGGCCAGGGCGATGACCGCGACGCTCACCGGCGGGTTCACGAAGAAGATCCACCGCCAGGACAGCTCCTGCGTGAGCACGCCGCCGAGCACCGGCCCGACGGCGGCCGAGGCGCCGGCCACAGCGCCCCACATCCCGTAGGCCGTGCCGCGATCGGCGCCCGCATAGGACCCGTTCAGGAGCGGGAACGTGGTGGCGAACATGGCCGCGCCGCCGACGCCCTGAACCGCCCTGGCGCCGATGAGGAGCCCGGCTCCGGTAGCGAGGCCGCATGCGAGGGACGACGCCGCGAAGACGGTGAGCCCGGCGATGAAGACCTGGCGATGACCGACCCGGTCGGCCAGCGAGCCGGCGCCGAGGACCAGTGCCGCGAGGGTCAGCGCGTACGCGTCCACTACCCACTGCAGCGAACTGAACGACGTGTGCAGGCTGGCTGCCAGCGTCGGCAGCGCCACGGTCACGATGGTGACGTCGACGAGCAGCATGAACGTGCCGGAGCAGATCGCCACGAGGGGCAGCCACTTGCGCATCCGAGTCAGGGCTCCTTCCGAAGGCCGAGCGTTTCGGCGAGTCTGCGCATTAACCGGCTGGGTTGGCTAGCTCAGCAAGGCCAGGCGTAGATTTCCTCCTATGAGCAGCCTTAAATTGCAGGAATCCGTCACGCTCGACAGCGCCGATCGTGCCGTGATCCGGGCGCTGCAGCTGGCCCCGCGCGGGTCCTTCAGCGCCATCGGGGAGGTACTCGGGCTGTCCGAGCAGACGGTCGCGCGCCGGTACCGGCGGCTGTGCCGCGAGGGGGTGCTGCGGGTGGTCGCGGTGGTCAGCCCGGAGGCAGTGGGCCAGAGCAGCTGGATGGTGCGCGTCAGATGCCGCCCGGACGGCACGGCCGCCATCGCCAGCGCGCTGGCCAGGCGGGATGACGTGGGCTGGGTGGCGCTCGCGGCCGGGGGATCGGAGGTGGTCTGCGCAGTCCGGTCGCGCTCCAGGGAGCAGCGCGAGGACCTGCTGCTGCAGCGGCTGCCGCGAACCGCTCCCGTGCTGGGCGTCGCCGCGTCGGTACTGCTGCACTGGTTCGTCGGCGGCCGCGCCGATGACTGGACCGGGTACAGCGAGGATCTGACCGCCGACCAGGCGCGGCGGCTGGCCGCCATCGGAGCGGGTCCGGACGCCGCCGGATTCCCGCAGGGCCGCTCGTCCGCCGACGTCGCGGGACCGCGCCGCCCGGCCGAGCGGGTGCGGCTAGAGCCGGAGGATGAGCCGCTGATCGGCCTGCTGGTCAGGTCCGGCCGCGCCAGCTACGCCGAACTCGCGGCGGCTGCCGGAATCAGCGAGGGCAGGGCAGCGCGCCGGCTGGCAAGGCTGCTGGCAGCAGGCGTGATTTACCTGGACGTAGACCTTTCCGCGCCGCTGCTCGGGTATGAGGCCCAGGCCAGCCTGTGGCTGACAGTCACGCCGGCGAAGCTGGACGCGGCCGGCACCGCGCTGCGCGCGCACTCGGAGGTGGCGTTCGCTGCCGCGATCAGCGGGCCGCAGAACCTCGTCGCCTCCGTCACCTGCCGCGACCTCGACCACCTGTACCGGTTCGCGACGCTGAGCGCGGGCGCGCTGCCTGGCGTACAGGCGCTGGAGATCTCGCCGGTGCTGCGGCACGTCAAGCAGTCGGGCGCCATCATCTCGGGTGGTTACCGGCTGATCGACGCCCCGGCGCAGCCGCACGCGCCGGTCAGGCAGCCGCGCGGCTAGCAGGCGCGCGCACAGCGACGAAGCGCGCGCTGCGGCGCACCCTGAAGCCCAGCGCCTGGTAAAGCCTGATCGCGCCGGTGTTCCGCGCCGCCGCGTGCAGGAACGCGGTCTCGCCGCGACCGGAGATGCCGGCCGCGACCGCCTGCACCAGGCGGGTCCCCAGGCCCTCGCCGCGGAAGCGCTCGTCAGTGCACACGGCGCTGATCTCGGTCCAGCCCGGCGCGCGGACGCGCTCGCCTGCCATCGCGATGAGCTCGCCGTTCCTGCGGATGCCGAGGTAGCTGCCGTGCTCGATGGTGCGCGCCAGGAACGGGCCTGGCCTGGTCCGCGCGACCAGGTCCAGCATCTCGGGCACGTCCGCCGCGCCGAGCATGATCGCCTCAGGGTCGGGCCGCGCCGCGACGCGGTCCTCGACCATCTGCACGCCCTCCACGTCCAGCAGCACCTCCCAGCCGGGGGGCGGCGCGGCCGGCACCCCCAGCGTGGACCCCACCCCTGCCGGGCCGAGGAGCTTGGCCAGGTCGGCCCACGCGCCCTCGTCCGGGTCGAGCGGAAGGGCCAGGAACGGGCTGACGTCCGGCAGGTACCGCGCGGCCTGGCCGCACCGCCGGGCGAGGTGAGCGTGCGGGCCGAGCAGGGCGGCCATGGCCGGATTGTCCAGCGGATGCGGGCTCGGCACCGGTCAGGCCGACGCCGCGGGCACGACCTCGGCCGCAAGCCGCTCGGCCTGCTCCGCCTGGTCGAACAGGGTGGTGAAGAGGATCAGCCCGGCGCCGGCGGCAGCGGCGGCGCGGACCTGCCGGACGCATTCGGCCGGATCACCGGCGACGGCGGCGGCCTCGATGTCGGGGACGCGGCGACCGTAGATCCGTGCCATCGCCGCGTTGACCCGGTCCCGCGCGCGGGCGCCGTCGTCGTCCACCGCGATGTACAGCCGCTTGGCGATGGGGAAGCTCGCGGCCTCGCGGCCTGCCTCGGCCAGCGCCGAGCGGACGATCTTTACCTGCTCGGCAAACCTGGCAGTGGGCGTGGATCCGGCACCAAAGAAGCCATCTGCCAGCCGGACGGCGCGCCGCAGCGCAGCCTCCCCGTTGGCACCGAACCAGACGGGCGGATACGGCTTCTGCGCCGGCTTAGGCTCCATGGCCGCATCCTTGAGCTGCCAGAACTCGCCGTCGAAGGTCACCCTCGGCTGCGTCCACAGTGCCTTCATGAGCTCGAAGCCCTCGGTGAACCGCGCGACGTACCGGTCCGGGCCGATCCCGAACGCGGCAAACGGCCGCGCCTTGCCGCCGGTCCCGATCCCGACATCCAGGCGGCCGCCGCTGAGCTGGTCCAGGGTAGCCAGGCTCTTGGCCAGGTGCACCGGGCTGTGCAGCGTCGAGACGAACACCACGCAGCCCAGGCGCATCCGCTGCGTGCAGGCCGCCGCGTAGGTCATCGCCTCGACGGGCCCGAGCTGGGGTGATCCGCCGAGCACGCTCTCCTGCGCCCAGGCGCTGTCGAAGCCGAGCTGCTCCACGCGCGCGAAGTAGGCACGGAACGCGTCCGGGTCGAACTCGCCGTCGCCATAGAACTGGGGGATTGAAATCGCGAAGCGCATGGGCCGCATACTATTGCGCCGCCCGCGCGGCCGGCCGCGGGCACCGCAGCCACCGCCGTGCCGCCGGCAGCGCGGCACCGTGAGTACGCTCGGGGGCCATGACTCAGCCCGCGACCGCGTGGGTGGTCGCCGGGCCGCCCGCGGCAGGTAAGAGCACGGTCGCGCGCCTGCTGCTGGAAATGCTGGCCCCGGTACCCGCGCTGCTGGACAAGGACACCATCTACGGCTCGTTCGTGGCTGCGGTGCTGGCCGCCAGCGGGCGCGCTGCGGGCGAGCGCGAGGGCCCGTGGTACGACGAGCACGTCAAGGTGCACGAGTACCGCGGGATGACCGCGACGGCGCGGCAGATCCGCGCACATGGCTGCCCGGTCATGCTGACGGCCCCGTTCACCGAGCAGATCCACGACCTGGCTCGCTGGCAGTCGTGGGTCACCGAGCTCGGCGGCGATCCTGTGCACCTGGTCTGGGTCAGGTCAGACGCGGACACGCTGCGGCACCGGCTCGTCGCCCGCGGCCTGGGCCGCGACGAGGGGAAGCTCGCGCGGTTTGACGCGTTCGCTGCCAGGATGCGGCCAGATGCGCCGCCACCCGCGCCGCATGCCGTGGTCGATAACCGGCTCACCGCGACGCAGCCGCTGCAGGCGCAGCTCGCAAGCCTGGTACGGCGGCTGTCGGCAGGGCACTGAGCGCTGCCCGGCTCACTGTTGGTGGCTGGGTCAAGCGGCCGGCTGGATTGGACTGCTGATCAAGGGGCTGGCTGGCGCGGGGCGATGCCGTTCCCGGCGGGCGCGACAGCGTCAGCCGGTGCCAGCCGCAGCGCCAGCGCCGGGCAGTCGGTGACCGTCCGCCGCGCTCGTCCGGCCAGGGCCGCGGGGACCGGCCGGCCGGCGATGAGCGGGTAGCCCCACTGGTCTAGCGCGATCAGCTCGGGCAGCAGGTCCGCGCACACTCCGTGCCCGGTGCAGGCGATCGGATCGACACTTAGCCGCAGCGCTCCTGGCTCGCTCTGGACCGGGCTGCCGTCGCCTGGCCAACCGGCCGCGGGAAGCGCCGGACTTGCCGCGGCGGGCCGCCGGCGGTGGGCGGGGTCCCGCGCGGCCCGGATGGCGTCGGCCAGCCGCCACGCCGCCGCGCCCGCGACCGTGGCCATGCACGCGATCGCCAGGTCGAGCAGCCGCCCGGCGCGCATGCCGTTGCCGGTCCCGAGACTGTGCGCCATGGCGGCCGGCCAGCACGCGTACGCGAGCCAGTGCACCGCCCGCCAGGTGCGGCGCCCTACATGGCGGCGCAGCAGGCTGGTCGCGATCAGCACCAGCATCAGGTCGAAGGCGATCGCGCCGAGGCCGATCCA
>DASPWG010000113.1:0-10587 GCA_035621915.1 Streptosporangiaceae bacterium | reverse complement strand
CGCCCCGCCTGCTGCTGAGCTCTCGCAGCCAGCCCGCGCCCCTTACCGCCGCCGATGGCGCAACCGGGCACGGCGTGCCAGCCCTGATCGAGGGGCACCAGGCCCTGATCGAAAGCGGCCCGCCGGCGCCCCAGTCCACCGGCGTCTACTGGAAGCCGAGTGCTGGATACCTGATCAGCGTTGTCGGTTACCGGGTTCCCCGCTCGGTCGTGGTCCGGGTGGCCGAGGGCGTGTCGTTCGCCGCGCCGGGCATCGTCGCGCTTCCCGTCACGGCTGGCCGGATCGTCAGCAGGCAGGCCGCGATCTCGGCGGCCGAGCGCTCGACGACTGTCAGCTACCGCAACGCGGCGGCGAAGCTGTCCTCCTGGACCGAGATCGCGGCAGTGGCCGGGCGTGTGCAGCAAGTCCCCGCCGCTCCGCGCGATCTGACCGGCAGCCCGTGGCGCCCGGCGTGGGCCGTACTGCTATCCGGTTCGGGTGGGCCGGCGTCAGTAGTCGTGGTGGACGCGGCATCCGGGCAGGCGGAATTCACCATCGCCGTGCGCGGATCCTGGTTCGGCGCGCTGACAGACCGCGACCCGGCCGCCGCCCGGCAGTGCCCTGGCGGGTCCAGTGCCCTGCTGCCGTTTGGCGTCCTTACCAGGAGCGAGGAGGAATTCACCCTCTACCCGTCGCCTGCCGGCGGCCACGCCCGGGCGTCCGTGCGGCTCGTGCTGTCCACAGTCCCAGCCGTCAACAAGGCCGATAACGCCCTGTTCGGCGGCTGCGGCGAGCAGAGCTGCTCGATCGACCAGCTGGTGTGGGTGACGATCACCACCGTCCGCGCGGATCCCGGCACGACAGTCGCGTGCCTGCCCGGCACCGTGTCCGTGCCGCCCGGCTACAAGCCGAAGCAGGTCAGGCAGTACTACGTCGTCGCCGTGCCCGACAACCTCGGCATCGGCTGCACTGCGGTACCTGCCTCGCTCGGCGCGCTGCACGACCTGGCGCCGCCTTCGCAAGCCGCCGCCCGCGGAGGCTAGCCTTCAGGCGGCCCGAGCCTGAACATCCGCGCCAGCTCCTCAGCCAGCTGATCAGGGCTGCGCGTGCCATCAACCCGGACGACGGGCAGGCCGAGCTCGCCGGCCTGACGGCTGACCTCGGCGTCCCACAGCTGGTCACGGGCCAGCCGCACCGGAATTATCTGCGCCGGGTCGGCATCGCCCCAGTTCGCGCGCGCCCGTTCCGGGTCGGCGTACCGGGCGCGCAGCACGCGCTCGCGGAACGACGGGGCCGGCAGCAGGAACACCGCCTGAGAGCGCCAGCGGAGCAGCGGCGCAACGTCACGGGGCAGCGTGCGGAAGTCGTCGACGAGCAGGACCTGATCGCCAGGGTGGCCGAGCAGGTCATCGAGCACGAACGGGAACGACTCTCCGTGCAGCGCGGGCATGGTGGCGAAGACCTGCTCGGGGGTCCGGTCAAGCCACCGCTGCCTGACGGACATGGCGAGCCAGGCAGCGTAATGGGGCTGCCGCCCGGGGTCCACCCGTGTCACGTAGCCGCGCTCGCCCCGGTCACCCTGGTAGATCTCCAGGCCGAAACGCGCGGCCAGCAGGGCCGTCACGGTGCTCTTGCCGCTTCCGGTGCCGCCGCCGATCCAGCGGACGCGCTCCAGGCGCTGGCGCAGCTCGGTGCCGCCGAGTTCGGTTGGCATGACAGCAGCATCGCCAATTCAGCCGGATAACTGCAGTCTTGATCTTCGTTCTGCCGCGGCGGCATAGTGAGGAGAGGGGGCTTTCCCGTCGCTCCAGCTGCGGATTATTTTCGGCGGGGTTGTCGATTCCGCGCGATCGGCCCGACGTAGGGGTAACCGAGCCTGAAGGGAGAGCCACCATGGCTCAGTACGCGGTCCTGATATACGCCCACGATTCAGCCCACGCCCCTGACGCGGCCCCGGCCGACACCGCGACCTGCGACCAGCACTCCGACGAGCTGGCCGACAGCGGTGCGATGGTCGTGGCGTATGCGCTGACGCCGCGCGACATGGCGACGTCCATCCGCGACGACACCATCACCGACGGCCCGTTCGTGGATTCCAAGGAGGTCGTCGCCGGTTTCTACGTGCTCGAGGCGCCCGACCTGGACGCTGCCCTGGCGATCGCCCGCCGCAACCCCGTCGTCCGCGACGGCGGCGGAGTCGAGGTCCGGCCGGTGGCAGGCGTGCGCTTGGCCCAGCCGCCGGGATGACGCAGGCGGGCATGGCCAGGGATGGCGCGGTCGAGGCGGTCGTCGCTGACACGCACCGTCGCGAGTGGGCGCGCGTGCTCGCCGCGACGGTGCGCGTAGCGCGCGATCTGGATCTGGCCGAGGAGTGCGTTCAGGAGGCGTATGCCGCCGCCCTGCGCGCATGGCCCGCGGCCGGCATCCCTGCCAACCCGGCCGCCTGGCTTACGGCAACCGCGAAGCGCCGCGCGATCGACGCGATACGGCGCGACGCGACCAGGCGCTCGGCGTTCCCACTGCTCGTAATAAGGAAACGGGCCGCCGACCAGGCAGCCAGCACCGGACCGGCCGCAGCCGACGGGGCGGATCCCGGTGACGTGGTACCAGACGAACGCCTCCGCCTCATCTTCACCTGCTGCCATCCCGCACTGCCGCAGGAGGCGCAGGTGGCCCTGACCCTCAGGCTCGTGTGCGGGGTGCCGACCGCGGATATCGCCAGGGCGTTCCTGGTATCCGAGCCGACCGTGGCGGCCAGGATCACCCGCGCGAAGAAGAAGATAGCGACCGCGCGCATCCCGTACCGGGTCCCCGGGCCGGACGAACTCGCCGAGCGCCTGTCCCCGGTGCTCGCGGTCATCCACCTGCTGTTCACCACTGGCCACACCGCTCCGTCGGGAACCTCGCTGCTGCGCGCCGACCTCGTGGACTCCGCGATGCACCTGGCGCGGATGCTGCACGACCTGATGCCAGGCCAAACCGAGGTGTCCGGCCTGCTTGCGCTGCTGCTGGTCACCGACGCCCGCCGGGCGACCCGCGCCGACGCGGCCGGTCACCCCCTGCAGCTCAAGGACCAGGACCGGTCGCGATGGGATCACGCCGCGCTCAGCGAGGCGCACGACATGATCGTCGGATGCCTGCGCGCAGGGCCGCCCGGCCGGTACGTGCTGCAGGCCGCGATCGCGTCGCTGTACGCCGAGGCCCCTTCCTACGACCAGACCGACTGGACGCAGATCGTCGCGCTCTACGACCGGCTGCTGGCGGCCTGGCCGTCGCCGGTCGTCGCGCTGAACCGCGCCGTTCCGCTCGCGATGACCCGCGGTGCGCAGGCCGCGCTGGCCGAAGTCGAGGCGCTCGAGCAGGACGGACGCCTGTCCGGCTACCGCTACCTGTACGCGGTCAAGGCCGACCTGCTGAGCAGGACCGGGCGCACCGCCGATGCGGCAGCCGCCTACCGGCAGGCATTCGCCCTGGCGGCCAACGAGGCTGAGCGCGCTTTCCTTGCCGGGCAGATCGCCGAGCATTCCCTTCCCGGCTAGCCGCTAAGCCGTAGTCTCACCAGTCGTGGCGAGAGCCGAACCAGCCGACCGTGCCGCGGTAACGGCCGTCGTCGACGCGGCTGCCCCCGGTCTTGGCCCGGCTGACTTTGCCATCGTCTTCGGCACGCAGTTCCCCGATCCCGTCCCGCTCGCCGCCGGCATCGTCCTGGCCGGGCTGGCTCCCGCGGTCGTCCTGACCGGCGGGGCTAACCGGCACAACCCCCGGCACGTCGAGGCGGACGTGCACGCCGGCCTGCTCAGTGCCGCGGGCGTCCCCGCTGCGGCCGTCATCGTGGAGCGGCGGTCTGCCAGCACCTTCGAGAACGTCCTGTTCGCCAGGCCGCTCATCGAGGAGACGCTGGGCGAACCGAGCAGCGCCATCGCGGTCGTGAAATGGCACCACCGGCGCGCGGTCCTGATCCTCGCGCGGCAGATGCCGTCGCTACGGCGGATCTTCACCGTGACCTACGAGCCGCCCGACCTGATCACCGGGCGGCGCGTTACGCGGGAGAACTGGCCGCAGGCCGATGCCGAGGGCCGGGTCCGCCGCGAGTACGCCGTCATCCGCCGCCTCATCCGGGACGGAACCGTCGACGATCTGGCCGCCAGCGGCCACGGCTGGACCCGGCTCCCCGCGGCCCGGGCCTAGCCGGCTGAACCAGGCGTGACCAGTCCGGACTCATACGCGATCACGACCGCCTGGGTCCTGTCGCGCAGCCCGAGCTTGTGCAGGACGCGGCTGACGTGAGTCTTGACCGTCTCCTCGGTGACCACGAGCCGGGCAGCCAGCTCGGGATTGGACAGGCCCTGGGCTAGAAGCCGGAGGACCTCGGTCTCCCGCGGGGTTAGCTCGCTGAGCGCGGTCGCCGCCGTTCCGGCCCGCTGCGGCCGGAGCCGGGCGAACTCGCCGATGAGGCGCCTGGTGACGGCGGGCGCGAGTAGTGCCTCTCCGGCCGCGACCACTCGCACCGCGTCGAAGAGCCGCTCGGCCGTCACGTCCTTGAGAAGGAAGCCGCTGGCCCCTGCGCAGAGCGCGTCGAAGACGTACTCGTCGAGGTCGAACGTGGTCAGGATGATGACACGCGGGCCTGGCTGGCCGGCTTGCGTCAGCTGCCTGGTGGCCTCGATCCCGTTGGTCCCTGGCATCCTGACGTCCATCAGCACGACATCCGGGCGCAGCTCACGGCTGAGCCGCACCGCCTCGGCGCCATCAGCCGCAGTGCCGAGCACCGTGAAGTCCGGCTGAGTGTCGAGCAGCGCGGCAAATCCGGTGCGGACGACCTGGTGGTCGTCCGCGACCACGATGCGCACTCTCCGGCCCGGTGAGGTCATGCCGCGTACTCCGAGGGCTTGGCCGGCAGTGTCGCTTCCACCAGGAAGCCGCCGCCGGGAGCCGGGCCCGTCCGCAGCTCACCGCCGACCGCCGCGGCACGCTCGCGCATCCCGGTCAGGCCGTGCCCCGCGGCTGCCGCGTCCGGTGCGGACGCCGGCGGCCCTGGCCCGTTGTCACGGATGCGCAGCAGCAGCGCCTCCTGCGTGAAGTGCAGCTCCACGTCCACCGCGGCGCCCGGCGCATGGCGCCTGGCGTTGGTGAGTGCCTCCTGCACGATGCGGTAGGCCGTCAGCTCGACGCCGGGGTCCAGCGTCGTGAGCCAGCCCCGGACTATGAGCCTGGCGCTGATTCGCGCGGCGTCCCTGGCCTCGTCGAGCAGCGTGTTGAGCTGCGCGAGGCCCGGCTGCGGCTCCAGCTCGGCCGGAGGCGCCCCGGTGTCCTCGCGGAGCACGCCGAGCAGCCGCCGCATCTCGGTCAGCGCTGCCCTGGCCGTGTCGCCGATGCCCGACAGCCGCTGCGCCCCGGCCGCAGGCATGCCGGGCGTGGTGAGCCTGGCCGTCTCGGCCTGCACGGCGATCATCGAGATGTGGTGCGCCACGACGTCGTGAAGCTCGCGGGCGATCCGCGCGCGTTCCCCTCGCGCAGTGTGCTCGAGCAGGGTGCCGGCAATGGCCTCGCGGGAGGCGGCGTCCTGCCTGGCCGTGCTGCGAAGCCTCATCCCGGTGCCCGCGCTGGCCGCAGCCGGGCCGAGCGAGGCCGCCAGCAGGGCGAGCACGATCTCCGCCGGCCGCTGCGGGGCCGGCCTGCCCGCGCCGCTCACGGCCACGACCAGCCCCAATATCAGGAACGGCACGGCCAGGCACGCGGCGAGCAGCTGCGGGCCGCGGCGGCCAAGCCGGTAACAGATGATCAGCTGCGCGGCCAGGCCGGCCAGCGTCAGCAGGCGGAAGGCCGCCAGCGACAGCAGGTTGGCAGCGCAGATCACCACTGCCGCGGCGGCGGGCTGCGACCAGCCGAACCCGAGCGGCAGCGTGGCGGCCAGGCTCGGCGCGATCAGGATCACCGACGCCAGCAGCCCGCCTGCCGCGGGCAGGTCGCTGTCCTTAGTCAAGGCCGTCCAGACGGCCTGGGCCACCGCCAGCGCGGCCAGCACGCAGGCACCGGCCGCGGGCGCGCGAACGTCCGCACTCGCCCGCCGTGCCAGCGTCCCGGCGCGGCGCGATAGCGCCGCGCCGCCGTCACGCCAGTCCGCTAGCAGGTCCATGCCACCCAATTCTTACCGGACCGGTCCTTCAATGCGTCCCCCGTGACATGCAGGTGACGATCCCCCGTGCGGGGGAGGTGGCCGCGTTTCCTCCCTCACGGCAGCGGTATCAAAGAACGCTCGCTCGCGTGACGACGCGGCAGGGCGGCAGTCAATAGCGTTCCCGGCATGGAAGCGACGATTGAAGTTGCCGGGCTGCGCAAGCGGTTCGGGTCCGCCCTGGCGCTGGACGGCATGTCGTTCACCGTCCTGCCGGGCCAGGTCACGGGTTTCGTCGGGCCCAACGGCGCGGGGAAGTCCACCACCATGCGGGTAATCCTCGGGCTGGACGCGCCCGACGCCGGCCGCGCGCTGATCGGCGGTCAGCCTTATGCCAGGCTGCGGCACCCGCTCAGCCACGTCGGCGCGCTGCTTGACGCGGCCGCGCTGCAGCCCGGCCGGACCGCGCGCAACCACCTGCTCTGGCTGGCTCATTCCCAGGGTCTGTCCGGGCGGCGGGTGGACGAGGTGATTGAGCAGGCCGGGCTCGGCTCGGCGGCCCGGCGCAAGGCAGGCGGCTTCTCGCTGGGCATGCGGCAGCGGCTCGGGATTGCCGCGGCGATGCTCGGCGACCCGCCGATCGTCATGCTGGACGAGCCGTTCAACGGCATGGACCCGGAGGGGATCGTGTGGATGCGCGGCTTCCTCCGGTCGCTTGCTGCGCAGGGCCGGGCCGTGCTTGTCTCCAGCCACCTCATGGGCGAGCTCGAGGACACCGCCGACCACCTGGTCGTGGCGGGCCGCGGCAAGGTGATCGCGGACGCCGCGGTGGCCGAGCTGATCGCGGCCGCGTCCGGGGACCGGGTGACGCTGCGGACCAGCGCGCGCGCGGCGGCGATGACGGTGCTGGCGCAGGCGGGCGCCACCGTCGCCGCGACCGACCGCGACTCGCTGACGATCTCCGACCTGCCGGCGGAGCGGATCGTGGCGCTGCTAGCCGAGGCCGGAGTCGGCTTCTCCGAGGTGTCGGCGCACCGCGCCTCCCTGGAGGAGGCGTACATGGAACTGACCAGGGACGCGGTCGAATTCCGCGCCCAGCCCGCCTAAGCCGGAAGGAGGAGTCCGATGACCGCAGGCACCATTACTCCCTACCGGTCGGCCCAGACCCCGAACAGCGACGGCTTCTGGCAGCTGATGCGCGCCGAGTGGACCAAGTTCCGCACTGTGCGCGGCTGGATGATCGCCGTGGTGCTGGCAGCCGTCCTCATCGATGTGTTCGGGCTGCTCGTCGTGCGCCCGCACGTCCAGTGCGGGAGTGGCGGCGGCGCCTCCTGCCTGCCCCGCGTCCCGATCGGGCCAGGCGGCGAGGCGGTCAACGACAGCTTCTACTTCGTCCGCCAGCCGCTGGCGGGCAATGGCAGCATCACGGCGCGGGTGGTCTCACTGACCGGGAGGACCGAGCGGGGCGGCGGCCTGGTCAAGCGGGGCCAGCAGCAGGGCGGCATGGCCGCAGACCTCGCGCCCTGGGCCAAGGCCGGCGTCATCATCACTGCGAGCACCAGGCAGGGAGCGGCCTACGCCGCAATGCTGGTGACCGGCAGCCACGGCGTGCGGATGCAGTACAACTACACCCAGGACCTGGCGGGGCTGCCAGGCAAGGTGTCCGCCGAGTCCCCGCGCTGGCTGCGGCTGACCCGCTCCGGCGACACCATCACCGGGTACGACTCGGCCGACGGGAGCCACTGGATCCGGGTCGGGACGGCCTACCTGGGCGGCCTGACTGGTCCTGTGCTGGTCGGCATGTTCGTCACCTCGCCGTTTGACTTCACGCCGAACCTCTCCACCTACGCCGAGTCGGGCGGCTCGCTGTCCCCGAGCCTTGCAACCGGCGTCCTCGACCACGTGAGCCTGCGCGGCGGACAGCCCGGCGGTCAGTGGGGCGGCACCGAAGTCGGGCCGGGCGGCCCGGTCTACCCGGGGCCGGGCAACGGATTCCACCAGGCTGGCGGCCAGTTCACGGTCACCGGATCTGGCGACATCGGGCCGGTTGTCAGCGGCGGGGTGAACACCAGTTACGACACCGAGACCATCGCCATCCACCTGCTCGGGGTGTTCCTCGGGCTGGTGGTCATGGTGGTCGTCGCGGCGATGTTCATCACCGTGGAGTACCGGCGCGGGCTCATCCGCACCACGCTGACCGCCAGCCCGCGGCGAGGCCGGCTGCTGGCCGCCAAGGCCCTGGTGACAGGCCTGGTCACGTTCGTCTTCGGGTCCGCAGCCGTCGCTCTCGCCGTCATTGCCGGCATCCGCGTCTCGCAGGACGGCGGCCAGTACATCCTGCCGGTCAGCGCACTGATCGACCTGCGGGTGATCGCAGGCACCGGGGCGATGCTCGCGCTGGCGTCGGTCCTGGCGCTGTCGATCGGCGCCATCGTGCGGCGCAGCGTCGCCGCCGTCGCGGCGGTCATCGTCGCGATCCTGGTGCCCTACCTCGTCGGCGTCACGGGCGTGCTGCCGGCGACCGCAGCCGAGTGGGTGCTCCGGCTGACTCCGGCGGCCGGGTTCGCCATCGAGCAGAGCGTTCCGCAGTACCAGCAGGTGATCGGCCAGTACGCGCCGCCTGACTACTTCCCGCTCGGACCATGGGCGGGCCTGGCCGTGCTGTGCGGCTACGCCGCGGCTGCCCTGGGCCTGGCGGCCTACCTGCTGCGCAGGAGAGACGCATGAGCCAGGCCCTCGCCGCCCCCAGGCGCTGGCCGCTGCCGCAGGCCGTCCCCGCCTGGGCAGGCTTCCACGACGCGCTGCGCGCTGAGTGGACCAAGCTGCGCACAACGGGGGGCACTGCCTGGATGGTGGCCGCCATCGGCGTGCTGACCGTCGCCGTCAGCGCCGGGACCGTCGCGGCCACCAGATGCCCGGCCGGCGGCGCCTGCGCGGTCGACACTACGAAGGTAAGCCTGACCGGGATCGAGGTCGGCCAGGCGCTGGTCGCGGTGCTCGCGGTGCTGGCGATCACCACCGAGTACAGCACCGCCATGATCCGCACTACCTTCACCGCTATGCCGCGGCGGTCCGTCGTGCTGGCCGCCAAGGCCACGGTCCTGACCTGCCTGGTCCTGCCGGCCGCCGTCGTCGCGGTAGGCGGGAGCCTTGTCGCCGGGCGGCTGATCCTGCCCGGCAACGGCTTCACCGCCGCCCGCGGCTTCGCGCTGATCTCGCTGGCGCACGGGCCGACGGTCCGGGCAGCCGCCGGCTCGGTGCTCTACCTCGTGCTCATCGGGCTGCTGAGCCTCGCGGTGGGTGCCATCGTGCGGGACTCGGCCGCCGCTACCGGAACGGTGCTCGGACTGCTGTACGTAGCGCCGATCGTCGCGCTCTTCCTGGGCAGCGAGTCGGCCTGGCAGCGCCGGGTCGAGCGCTACACGCCGGCGAACGCCGGCCTGGCCATCCAGGACACGACCGGGCTGCGTCATCTGCCCATCGGGCCGTGGGGCGGACTTGGCGTGCTGGCAGTCTGGGCGGGGGCGGGTCTGCTGGCTGCCGGGCTGGCGCTCCGGCTGCGTGACACTTAGCCGGCCTGTCAGTCCAGGGGCAGCAGGCCCGCGCTCGTCGGCCTGAACCCGCACGCGCCGTAGTAGAAGCTGCTGAGGCGATCCTCGAAGTCGACGTGCAGGTACTCGCAGCCCGCGGCCCTGGCGCCGTCGCGCGCGCAGTGCACCAGCCGCGTCCCGATGCCCTGGCCGCGGGCAGCAGCGGCGACCATGACGTCCTGCAGCCACGCGTGCACCAGGCCGTCCCACAGGACGTTGGCGAATCCGGCCAGGTCCGCACCTTCGCGCGCGACCACCCAGCCGAGGCTGTGGCGGTGTACCAGCTCAGCCCAGTTCCACTCGGACTCGTCATGGACCCTGGTGTGAAAGGCCTCCGCATGCAGCGCGTTCACCTCGGCATTGGTGAAGGCGCCGCGCCATTCGTAAGTCACTGGCACCAGGCAACACTAGCCGTCGCAGACCGGGAAAGTGCCGTTCCATGATCGCGAATCCCGCTGTCGGTACGCGGGTTTAGGCTCTGTGACGCAATATAGGTGATGTCTGCGATCTAGGGGCGACAGTGACCACTCTCGACAACCGGCCGAACACCGCGCTCCTGGTTATCGACGTCCAGAACGGCGTCGTCGCCGAGGCGCACGACCGGGAGGCCGTCGTCGCGAACATCGGCGCCCTTGTCGACAGGGCCCGGCAGCAGCAGATTCCCGTCGTCTGGGTCCAGCATTCCGGCGAGGGCCTGAAGAAGGGCAGCGCGGGCTGGCAGATCGTGCCCGAGCTTGCCCCGGACGGCGCCGAGCCGCTGGTGGACAAGAGCTACGGCGACTCCTTCGAGGACACGAGCCTGGAGAGCGTGCTGTCGGACCTGCGGGTCGGGCGGCTCGTGGTCGCCGGCGCGCAGACCGACGCGTGCATACGCTGCACGCTGCACGGCGCGTTCGCCCGTGG
>DASPWG010000112.1:0-16469 GCA_035621915.1 Streptosporangiaceae bacterium | reverse complement strand
AATGGCAATCTCATCGCCGATTTCAGTTTCCAATAATGCGCTTTGAACAAGCAGACAGTGGGAATACCTCCGCCCGACGGAGATGCGCCGTCGCCGGTTGCCCTGCACCGCACAGTGGCCGCTGACCTCGGAAATCGCCATGGAGGAGTCATGCGCATCGGGCGAGCTATTGTCATTCCTGCCATCCTAACCTTAGGTGTGGCCGGGTCGGCTCTGGTGGGCACCGCAACCACCACCGCGGCCGTGCACGCAAGCAATGTCCATGTGGTAGCGCAAGGTACGGTTAACCTTTACTTCCACACCTGAGCGACGCCGCGTCGTAATCGTTAAGGGCACGACGTCAGCGATCCGCGCACCGGCCGGGAGTTCCGCCCAGCCGGTGTCTTGGCTGGGCAATTCTGGCCGCCCGTTCGCAGCCTGACGCCCGAGCAGGTTGCCGCGTCCCACCATGCCGTCCCTGGCTCCGGCTGGAAACGGCGCTCAGCACCAGAGGCCGGTCGCCGGTCGCCTCCCGCATTAGTTGCTCCTGCTGGCCGAGGCTGGCGATCATCCATTCACTCGAAGGCTGCTGTCTCCGGACGCCGAGATCGGCGCGCGGAGGCGGGCACTGTCGCGCCAAGGTTGCGCAGGATCTCGGGGCGAGATCCAATGAGACTTTCAGGCACATGTGACTGGTGCCCAGGAACGCGGCCCGCTTCCGCTGTCGCGGGGTCCCCTCGCCGATGCGGAGCAAAGGAGGGATGCCGCAGTGGCCATGCCAGGGAGCCCGTCGGTACGGCGCCGCCGGCTCGCGGCGGAACTGCGCGCGCTCAGGGAGAGCAAGGGCAGGAGCGGGGACACCGTCGCCGCCGCCCTCCGGTGGTCGCCGTCCAAGATCAGCCGATACGAGCTCGCGAGAACGGGCTTGAAGCCACCCGATGTTGAGAAGCTGCTGGACTATTACGGAGTTACCGGATCCCGTCGTGCTCACCTGTTAGAGCTCGCCAGGGATGCTTCCATGAAGGGCTGGTGGGAGGATTACGCCGACGCGCTTTCGCCCGATTATCAGCAGTACATAGGATTTGAGCACGAGGCAAGCTCAATCGCCATATGGCACGTTGAGGTTGTTCCGGGCCTCTTGCAGACTCCGGCCTATGCGCGGCACATCATAGCCAATTACGGCCTCATCGAGCCTATTGCGCCAGGAATGATCGAGCGGCTCGTCAAGATTCGCACGCAGCGACAGCAGGTGCTGACGCGCGAGCCGCCGGTCCGGCTATCGGTAGTGCTTGACGAGTCGAGCTTGCGGCGCCGGATCGGCGCCGCGCAGGTGATGTATGACCAGCTCAGCTACCTGGCCGAGCTGGCCGACCGGCCGAATGTGGAGATCCGGGTGCTCCCCCTCGACGCTCAGCACACCGTACTCGGGCCAGCTTTCGTCATCTTTCACTTTGAGCCATTTAACGACGCTATTCTCCCGGATGTAGTGGCTAGCGAGCAGCTAAAGAACGTTTTTACCGTGGAAGGTGAGCAGGAAACCCATTTGCACGGTCTCGTCTTCCAGTCGCTCGTAAGTGCATCCCTTGACAGCGCCGCTTCTAGGAATCTAATTACCGACATCGCTGAAACATGCTGGCTAAATGACGGGCCGGTCCGCTGACTAGCTGATAGCGTGCAATTGCACGGTCCCGCATTATGTCAATGCAACATGTTATTCAACGAGGTTGAAACTGTGTCAAACTTTGCCTCTGGTGCATGCGATAGTCAGGCGCACTCCGGCTCACACTGGGTCAAGAGCTCGCTCAGCTATGCCAACGGCGACTGCGTCGAGGTGGCGAAGCTGCCTGACGGTCGGATCGGCGTCCGCGACAGCAAGGACACCGAGGGCCCGGTCCTGCGGTTCACGCCCTCGGAGTGGGACGCCTTTATTGGCGGAGTCCGCAACGGGGAGTTCGATACCGTCCTGCCCTGAACTATGCAGCCAGGCGAGACTTGTGTCTCGCCTGGCTGCTGCGTTCCCGGCCCGCCGCCGTCGGCCATCGCCTGGCCGCGCGCGAAGCCGGTCACCGTCGCCGTGCGGTGCGCCGCTGCAGTTGCACAAGTCAGCTGAATCTCCGTCAGCTGACCGATGTCTCGGCGCGCAAGTTGCATGAGACTTGCCATGAAAGTCGTAGCGACGGCGCGACCGATCCCCCCATGGCTCTCCCGAGGTCCAGAGCCGTGAGTCGCGCCGAACTGGGTCACCTGGTGGCCACGGCCGAGAGGAGTACGGGTGCACGTTACCTGCACGGTGATGAGGTGCCGCTTTTCTTGTCAGCCGATCTGTTTGTAAGGCATCCGGAGTGCCGGGCATGTTCAGCGTCTCGAACGCCAGACAGCCAGGCGACCCAGAGCGTGTCCCGCAGGCCCCGCGCCTGCCGCGCGTCGCCAGGGCCACTCGCGGCGGTCCTGTCGCCGCCGTTGGCAGTAGCGACCGTCGGCGATCCGCCCCTTCTGATCGCCCCCGACGGAACGGGCCCGCGGGACACGCTTCATTCGGCCAGGTTGTGAGGATCGTCGTCGGCCGGCTTCTGCCCGGCTGGCGCAGGGTGGCGACTGAGACTCGGCGTCTAGCCGGGCTCCTGCACGTAAGTCGCCACCATGATTACGGCGTCGGCGGGCAGTTCGTGCAGGCATACAGGCGCTCCTGTCTCCTGCACGAGCTGGGGAAGGACGTCGAACCGACCTGGCGGCTGCCCGCCCCGCCAGCCAATCTCGCGGCCAGAGCTCAGGCTATTTCCCCGACGCCCGCCCCGCTGGGCGGCGCTGGTGCGGCTACCGCACAGCTATCGCCACCCAGCACAGGATGCCCAGTCGAGCTGTCAGATTTGGGCGGTGGTCACCGCTGTGACGGGCAGGCCCGCACTACGACGCATGGACGGCGAAGGCCGGGTCCATGGCCTGCATCCGGATCCGCGCCGACTCGGCGTCCGGCACTCCTAGCTGCTCAAAGATATCTAGCGCCTGCCGGAAGAAGATGCGCGCCGCCTCGCGGCGCTCAGTGTAGAGCGTCAGCTCCGCCATTCCCTCGAGGATCTTCCCTTCCTCGTACGGGTCGCCGATCTCTCTGGCCAGCTTGAGCGCGGAGCGGTAGCGATCAAGAGCCTCGCTGTAGCGGCCAGATCCGCGATGGGTGTCGGCCAGCATGCGAATGGCGATCAGCTGCTGGGAAAGGTTTCCGACCTCCTCGGCTATCACCAGGGCCTTCTGATGGTGAATGAGCGCCTCGTCGTAACAGGCGACGTTCTGGTATATAACGCCGATGTCATTGAGCACATCTGCTTCATCGGGTAGGTCACCGATGCTGCGGAATATCGCGACGGCCCGGCGGCAGGCAGCCAGCGCTTCCTCGTAGCTGCCGTTGTGCCGGTGGACGCTTCCGATGGCCTGGTAGAGGATCGCCTCGTTCTGCGGGCCGCCTATCTCCCCGAAGATCTGCAGGGACTTCTCGAAGGCGTCGAGCGCATCCCGGTGCTCGGCGTTGTACAGGTACACCCTGCCCAGGTTGTTGAGCACCTTCGCTTCTCCCCGCCGGTCACCAACTTCCCGGTACCGCGCGAGCGCGTCACGCAGTTGCGAATTCGCCTCGGGATAGCGGCCCATGTGCCAGCAGGCGATTCCCGCATGGCTGAGCGTGTCAGCCACCCCGCGGGTGTCCGCCGCGGCTTCGTACAAGATCCGTGCTTCCTGGAAATAGGCGAGAGCCTCGCGCGATCGGGCCGTGCGCTGGTGGGCCAGGCCGATCTGGTCAAGGGACTCGGCCTCGCCCCTCCGGTCGGCCAGTGAGCGATAGATAGCCGCAGCCTCCTCGGCCAGGGGTATGGCGGTTTCGTGCCGTCCGGTTTGCTGGCGTACGACGCTGAGTGCCAGTGCGGCCTGCGCGATCCTGGCCGGATCTCCCAGATACCGGCTGACCTCGAGAGCCAGTGTGTGGGCCGCGATTGCCTCGTCCCAGTACGCTCTGGTCTCCAGGAAATCTGCGAGCACGCAGCTGAGGTCAGCGCACTTCTGCTTCCATTCGTTCCTTCCCGCATAGCTTGCCGCCTGCAGGACGTTGCGCCATTCCGAATCCAGCCAGCTAGCAGCGGCTTCCGGCGTGCTGAGCGCAAGGCCGCCAGGCCACGAGTCGTCGACCTGCAACTCCGCTCGGCGCCGGAACGGGTGCAGCATCCGGTCGGCGCGGTCGGCGCCGTGCAGGTAGTAGTCGATCAGCCTGCTCAGGGCTTGCCGCTGCTCGGCGGGCTTGTCATCGCGCCTGGCGCGCGCGGCGGCGTAGCCGCGGATGAGATCGTGCAGCAGGAACTGGCCGTCTGGGTTCTGGATGAGCAGGTGACAGTCGAGCAAGACTGCGAGTGCCTTCTCCGCCTCCGCGAGCGTGCAGCCGCCGAGCGCGGCTGCGGCCGCCGGGCTGTGCGAGGCGCACGGGCTTATGCCCAGGCGCCGGAAGAACAGTTGATGACCAGGTTCCAGCGCCCGGTAGGAAAGGTCGAACGCGGCGGTCACTTCCGGGCTTGCAGGTCCCGTGCCGCCGAGCCACGCCGGGGCCTGCAGCCATTCCCCGATCACCTCATCGAGGCCTGGCGGGTCGGCCTGCGCGATCCGGCCCGCCGTGAGCTGGATCGCCAGCGGCAGCCGGCCGCACAGGCCGACTGTCGCGGCTACCTGACCGGAGTCCATTGCCCGGCTCTCACCTGCGATCCGCCGGAACAGCGTGACGGCCTCGTCGACGGGCAGCACGTCGAGCGTTAGCCGGCGAGCCTCGTCGAGGTCGGCAAGCCTGCGCCTAGTGGTGATGAGGATGAGGCACTGGCCCGTCAGCGGAAGCAGCGGGCGGATCTGATCATGTCTGGCAGCGTCGTCGAGTATGACGACGGCGCGGCGGCGACCCAGGTGGGCGCGCCAGAGCGCCGCGCGCTCGCCGATGGACTTCGGTATCTGCGCCGCCGGCACGGACAGCAGGCGGAGCAAGTGGTGCAGCGCCTCGGCCGGCTCCAGCGGGGGGCTTCCCGGACTGTGGGACTGAAGGTTCAGGTAGAGGATCCCGTCCGGATACTGGCCGGAGAGCAGGCGGGCCGCGTGCACAGCGAGCGTGGTCTTCCCCACGCCGGGCATGCCCTCGATGATGGCGATCCAGGGAGCGCGGCCGTGTTCTTCGGTGAGGATTCCGAGTTCCTGCTCGCGGCCGACAAAGTCCGCTGTCTCCGGCGGAAGGCCGTCCGGCACTACCACCTGGGCAGCAGGGGACGCCGCGGGCCTGCCGGCCAGGGCCGGGTCACCGCGGAGTATGCGCTGATGCAGCTCAGACAGCACCGCCCCCGGTTCTGCGCCCTGCTCCTCGATCAGCCGGCTCCTGGTTTCCCTGTACAGGCTCAGCGCATCGGCTTGCCTGCCGTTCCGGTAGAGCGCGGTCATCTGCTGGGCGAGGAGCGTTTCGTCCAGCGGATACCTCGCGAGCAGGTGGTGAAGCTCGCCCACCAGGTCCGCCTGCCGTCCAAGCTCCAACTCGAACCCGATGCGCTCGATGATGGCAGCGCGGCGCTCCTCCTCCAGAGCGTCGCGCATCCGCACCACCCACTCACCGCGGATGCCTGCCAGCGGCTGACCGCGCCAGAGCTCGTCAGCTTCGCGCAGCAGCCGAGATGCGTCGCCGTAGTCTCCGCTTGCGGCCAGCGCGGTCGCCTGCCGGCCAAGCCGCCGGAACCGGTGGAGGTCGATGGTCTCCGGATCGACTTCGAGCAGGTAGCCATTCTGCGCGCGCCCCACCAGCCGGACGCTGTCGCCCACGGCCTGCCGCAATGACGACCGGAGCCTGGCGACGTAGACCGACAGGCTCTCCCTGGCCTTCGGCGGCGGCCGCATGTCCCACAGCCGGTCAATGAGCGTCTCCGCCGGAACCATCGCACGCGGCGTCAGCAGGAGCATGGCCAGCAGGGAGCGCGCCCTGGCGGACCCAAGATCCTCTCGCCTTCCAGCCGACCAGAGCTCAATCGGTCCGAGCGTCCGGAATTCCATGACCGCCTTGCATCTTGTCCGGCGTGCGAACTGGCCTGCAGCCGGCCGGCGTGCGGTGCCGCCGTATCCATTCTCGGTAATACCAGCGTGGGCCCGTCCTCACCAGCATCCTAAGGGAATTCGCGCACCATGAAAATGGACAGGACATTCCTATAACTAGCAGCGCAACTTTCACTCGTATTCTCATCGGCGCGCTGGCCGGTGGCTGCGGCCGCCTCCGGCACGTGACCGCCTGGCCGGCCAGGCCGTCTTCGGCGCGACGGAGATCGAAGATCGGGCAAATCGCGGCCGGCCGGAAATGTTCATCCGCGGCGGGCAGATGACCTCGGTCACTTTAAGCCAGTAACCGTAACCCTGGGTTTTGGTGATCGGCATCGCAGCTTTATTTTGCCCGCCAAGGCAGACAACTGCGGCCTGCGGGGCGGGTGTGTTAATCGGGCCTCGCGGAAAGTCGCGAGCAATCGATCTAATTGGCACATCTGCTACCGCATGATGGTGTAATTTCTTTTGCGGGAGACTCTGCGCAGACCCAGCGATCTACGTTAGCGACAAGGAGATCTACCCGATGCAAACGCACACGTCGAAGATGCGCTCACCCTTACGGCCCCTAGCCGCTCCGGGTAAGCACGCCAGGTGCTCAGCGCGCAGCGATTCGCCGGGCAAAAGAGCACGCAGAATTCTCGTAACCGCGCTTCTGCTCGGCGGCCTGGCAGTCGGTTCAGCAGCCACGGCCGAGTACGCAACCGCGCCGGGGCATGCGAGTGTCCATCACCCGTCGGCCGTCGGGTCTGACGGCAACGTTGCCTGGATGTACTGACCTAGCTTCGGGTTCGGGCGCGGCTCGTCTTAGCTCACTGCCGACGTGCTCTGCGACGCCTCGCCGACGCTCTGTGCTGGGAAAACTAGCCGGAGCGTGGCGAGGCGCCGCCCCCGCCTGGCCTTGACAACGAGCTGGGTGAACCTAGCGCGCGGCCCGCCGCGACACGAGGACCGTCGGCGCGGGCAGGCCGAGGGCAGGGGTGTCCGGCCTTGCTTGCAGCGTGCTCTTTCGACGAATTCTTCAGCGGTAGATTTTCGCTGTGCTAGCCCAGTGAGCCATCGGCCCAAATGAGCATTCGACGGGCGACGCTCGACAGAGCAATGAATTTCCCATTGCGAAACAGATAGCTAGTGCCGGCGCATCAGCTATGGCGTGAGAATTTAAAGCACCATGCTAGAACGGCCGCCGCAATATTCACGACTCGCGAGGCAGTTTCTCACTCGCGATATGAGTTGCCGTCGGCCGTCTGAGGCGCGGTCATGACATCGCCTGAGAGGCCGCCTCCACTAAGTTTGCCTGCTGACGCTCCCATTCCTCGATGCCGCGGAGGATTCCCTCGGTATAGGCCCGCAGATGCGTCCGGTATACGTCGCTATAGGTGCGCAGATAGGCCAGCTCCGCGTGCGCAGCCTGCTCTTCCTGATAGCCATCCGGCGACGGCGGGCTATCAAGCGCCGAGGCTGCCGCATCGCGCGCCCTGACGTGCGCATCTTCGAGGATCATTTCCGAGTAGCGCTGAGCTTCCTGAAGGGTCTCGTCCCGGCGCAGCCTGGCGTCTTCTGTCAGTCGTCCGCTGTAGGCCTGAGCGTCGGCTACATACCTATCGGCGGAAAGCTGGGCGGCCGATAGCAGCCGAACTGCGTGAATGTGTCCGTCTGCTTCCCCGAACACCACTCCGTTGGAGTTGCCGTTCGCCTTTCCGGCTATGATCCGGCGGCGTAGTCGCTGAACTTCCTGCCACAGCGAGGTCCGGTCGTTCATCAGGCGCACGTACTCGTCGTGCACGATGCGGAGGAACTCCCGCACCGAGTCCTCGTCGTAGCCACGCCGGCCCAGCCGCGACATTGGGAACGTCACGGTCTCCAGCTCGTCAGGGCTCATCCTGCTCTGCTCGTCGAACCACGCTGTGGTCAAGGCTCGCTCCACCCGAAATCCTCGATGTGTATCTGATCCGCCGCCATGCCTGTGGCGGCGAGCCTGGCGGCGGTGTCGTGCACCATCTGGCTCGGGCCCGCGATATAAGCGTCGTGTCCTGACCAGTTGCCGTGCCGCGTCACCGCGTCGGGAAGGCTGCCGGTCTCGCCCGCGAACCTCGGGTCCGCTGACACGACTGGGGTGACGGTCAGCCACTCGTGCTGGGCGGCCATCTTGTCCAGGCTGTCCAGGTCGTAGAGGTCTTCGGCCTTCCGGGCCCCGATGAACAGGTGCACCTTGGGCGGATGCGGTAGTGCAGTCAGCTGGTCGGCGATCGCCTTGAGCGGGGCGAGGCCGGTGCTGCCCGCGATAAGCAGGAGGTTCCGGTCAGGCGCTGGCTCTCGCAGCGTGAGGGCGCCGACCGGCGGCCCGAGCCGCAACTCGCACCCGGCGACCGCATGGCTGGTCAGTGCCATGCTCACTGCGCCGCCGTCGATCAGCCGGACATGGAACTCCAGCAGGGCATCCCGGCGAGGCGCGCTGGCCATCGAGTAGTAGCGCCACAGTCTCGGTCGGCTGGGGCACTCGATCGCTACGGACTGTCCGGCGAGATAGTCCATGGCCGGCTCCGGCTGGACATAGAGCACGGAGACGTCGAACGACCTGCGCTCGTGCGACACGACGGTGCCGCGCCACCAGGCGGGCCGCAATGCCTCGTCCTCCTGGGTCGCTGTGCGCATCACGGAAAAGGCAGTCTCGTACGCCGCCGCCCAGTCGGATTTCAGCTCCGGCGTCCACTCAGGCCCGGAGAAATATTCCAAGGTCGCCAGCAGGCTTGCGCCCGCGGCCTCGTAGTGCTCGGCGACAGCGCCGAACTTCCGGTGGTCACGGCCCAGTCCCTGCAGGAACACAGTCAGATCGTCGGTGCTGTCCAGGCTGGAAACGATCTCCGCCAGCGCGTTCAGGAGGTGGCTGCGCTGCGCCTCCATGGAGACCGGGAACAGGCCCCGCACCTCCGGATGCTTGATGAACAGGTCGGAGTAGAAGAACAGCGGCACCTCGTCGCCGTGCTCGGCGACATGCGCGAAGTTCCTTCGCAGCCGGGCAACGTCCAACTGTCTCCGACCTTCCTTTCCGCAGTCGCCGCCAGCGGGCGAGCCTGCATGCTCACCCTCGCGCTGAGCCGACGGCCAGCTGCCGCGACGCCTGCACGGAAAGTCTCATGAAACTTGCAGCGCAAGACATCCGTCAGCTGACGGATGTTCGAGGGAGGGCTGTCTCGCCCGCCGGGCCGCCGCTAGCCCGGTGCGGCTGCGGACTGCCGCCGCTGCTGCAGCCGGGCCCGGACATGGTGCGGGTACCAGCTGTTCAGCCGGATCCCGATCACGATAAGCACGATCGGGATGTACCAGTTCAGCCAGTCCTGGACGCCCTTAGTGTGCGCGTGGACGGCGAGCAGGCCCAGCACTCCGCAGATCAGGAAGACGCCCGACCACACGGCTGTGAGCACGAGGTTGATGTGCTTGAACACCGGGCTGTCCCAGACCTCGGGCGGTGTCGACTCCTTGGCGTAGTCGACGGTAAACGGGTGCCTGAACACGATGGAGCCAAGCGCGATCAGGCCGAGGGCTCCGCTGGAAAGCGCCTGCGAGTACTTGTCGAGCTGCGCAACGTCGTGCCTGCTCGTGACCAGGGAGATCACGACCAGAACGGCGAAGAACACCACAGTCGCCGCGTCCAGCAGCTTGACCCGGCGGAAGTCGTAACCGCCTTCCGCCTCGCCGCCGCCCAGCAGACCGCCCAGGATGCCGCGGCGCCCTGGCGTCTCGATGCTCATCAGCGTCAGCAGCGCCGCCGCCAGGAGGGCAGCGATCGAGGCGGTCTCCCAGGTAGAAGGGCCGCCGATGACCCAGAACAGGATCCACGGGATGAAGCTCCCGAACGGGCTCCTGGCCAGCCGGTGCGCAAGGCCGGCGTGGACGTCGGCTGCCGACTGCTGCTGCTCGTCCGGGTAGCCGGGCGTCCCGACCTGGTCCTGGCCCGGCCGGGCGGCCGGTACCTGGTAGCCAGGAGTCTGGTAGCCAGGCGCCTGGCCGGCTGCCTCCCGCTGCTGCTCGCGCGCCATCGAGCACCCCCCGTGGTCGCCCTGATCCCCTGACAAGACTGTAGCCACCGGCCTGCTCGCGGCAGCTAACCGCTGACGCGCTGCGCCCGGATTGGTATGGATTCCCGCTTCGGTGCCGCGATAACGCTGCGCGCTTTTATATGTCTGTCCTGATAAGTCAGGACAGACATCAGTTGATCTCGAAGCTTGCGGCCCGGATGGCCGGATAGTCAATTCCCGCTGCCGCAGATAAGCATTGCTGCCGATCCGGTCGGCCCTGCCTGCGCGCACCCTGAGGATCACCTGGCCGCTGGTCAGCCAACGGCCGCACGCAAAGGGGTCATCATGACAACCTCCACCATGACCATCGCCGCCACGCGTAGCGAGCCCGTCCCTGCTGCGGGCCCGTCCAACCGCCAAGCCGGTGACGCAGGCATAGCCTGCGCGATCGATCGCTACCTTCATGCCCAGTCCGAGTTCTCGATCCTGCCGGAGCCCGCGCGCTACGCGATCCTCGAAATCGGCGACGGCCTGGAGGGGCTGCGCGAGGCGATCACGCCGCTGGAGTCCCGACGCGGCGAGGCGCCTCGAGCCGACACAGCCTCTGAGTCGCTCGTAGCAAGTGCCCTGAACGATGCGGTCGCGCCGCACCTCGCCGTGCTCGAGCGCGAGATCGGGTTCCCGGACCCAGCGACCTGGCGAGTCGCAAGCCGCTACTTCCATGAGCGTTTCGGCCCACTCGTCGACCTCTCCCCGTTTGCCGCACGCTGCTTCCACAAGCCGCTCGGCTATGCGGGCGACTTCGAGATGATGAACATGGTCTACCGGAACGAGAGCGTCGGCCGGTCGCTGTTCGGCCGGTCGCTGAGCCGCATCGTCCTGGACAGCGACGCCGCCCGCGCGGTCCGTAACCGCACGGACTACCTGACGGCGAAGATCGAGGCAGCGGTCGCGCGCGCCGCGCCTGACCAGCCGGCCCGCATCCTTTCCGTCGCCGCGGGCCCGGCGATGGAGATCCAGCGCATCCTCCAGCGTGACGCCGCGATGCTGGCGGCCGATCGTGCCGAGATTGTGCTGCTCGACCAGGACGCGGGAGCGCTCGATCACGCGACCGGGCAGATCCGCGCCCTGGCTGCGGCCGCGGGCGTCAAGGTGAAGCTCCGCTGCATCAACACCTCGATCCGGACGGTGATCGCGGACGGCCTTCACGGCAGCTATGACCTTGTCTACTCCGCGGGCCTGTTCGATTACCTCAGGGATCGGACGGCGCGCGCCGCCGGGGCGCGGATCGTGGAAGCGCTCGCGCCGGGCGGTACCGCAGTGATCGGGAACTTCGCCGTCGCGAATCCGACGCGTCCGCTCATGGAACTGGTCCTGGACTGGGCGCTGATCCACCGTTCTCCCGACGACCTTCGTTGCCTGTTCGGCGACCTCGGAAACGGAATGACCATCGAGCGCGAGGCGGCTGGCGTCAACCTGTTCGCGGTGATCCGGGCGTAGGCCGGGGATGATCACGCCCGGAGTCCGCCAGGTCATCGACGATTGCGCCCATGCATGCGGCTTCGTCAGCGACACGGCTCAGCATGCGGTCGATCTCGCGGACAGTCAGCGTTCCGCGGAGCCGGTGGAACTCGCCGGCTCCGCGGACGACGCTGACCGGCCGCCGCAGCTGCATGCAGGCCTGGACCAGCACACCGCGCATGCCGGCCCTGGATTTCCCGGCGGCGTCGGTGGCCAGGCGCGCATCCTCGAGCTCGCTGAGCATTCGGTTCAGGGACCGCCAGAGACCGCCGGAAAGGCTGCCGTCATGAGCACCAGTGACCTGAGGTGGGAGCCCGTCCGCCACGACACTCACCGCCATGGCCTCCATGCGGGCAAGAGGCCCGAGGATGGCGCGGACCACCGTCGTAGCCATAGGTGAACATGATGCGCTCGGCGCTGTAGTGGACCGGCTGAGTGACTACAAGCGGCCAGCTTCCGGCGCCGCCGCTCGCCCGGACCACGGCGATCTGGCCCGCGCGCAGCCGGACTTCCGCCAGTGCCGGACCAGGCCGTCCGTCCGCGCCCGTTTCCATCACAAGCTGGCTCGCAGACACAACCTCGATGACGAATGCGCGGCTTGCCGGACCGCCGGCGACGGCCGCCAGCCTGACCCGCAGCGGTAATCGGGCCAGTAGCCGCCTGATGGTCCGCCGGCCGCGGCCGCCATCACCGGGCACGCATCCAGTCTCGCTCGTTTCGGTCCAAGAAGGCGATGGCGAGGGCGGGCTTCGGCCTGCCGGGCGTCCGGTCCGTAAAGTTCGTTGCGCGTGCTGTGTCCGGTAGACAAGACTCCTGACTCGTTCGCAGCACGAGCCCGGAGGTGTCGAGGTGCGCTCTTACCCGCCGTCCCGCAAGGGCAGCGATGTTGACGACTATCACGGCGAGCAAGTCGCGGATCCCTACCGGTGGCTAGAGGCAACCACCGACCCGGAGACGGTCGGCTGGATCAAGGCCGAGAACGAAGTCACCGAGGCCTTCCTGGCGGCCGCCGGCGAGCGCGAGGCCATCCTGGAGCAGGTCACCAGGATGTGGGATTACCCCAAGCTGGACGTGCCGTTCGAGCGGGGCGGGCGCTGGTTCCAGTCTCGCAATCCCGGCCTCGATGCACAGCCAGTGCTCTATGTGCTGGACGAGCCCGGCGGGTCAGCCCGCCCGCTGCTGGACCCGAACACCCTGTCGCCGGACGGCACGACCGCGGTGAGCTCGGCAGATGTCAGCGAGGACGGCTCGCTGCTGGCCTATGCGACCAGCGACGGGGGCTCGGACTGGCTGACCTGGCACGTCCTCGATGTCGAGACAGGACGCGACCTGGCGGACTTGATCGAGTGGTCGAAGTTCTGCCGGGCTGCATGGCGCGCCGACGGGTCGGGCTTCTACTACTGCTCGATGCAGCCCACCGCGGCTGGTGCCGAGTATCTCCAGGCCAACGACGCAGGCCGGATCTTCCTGCACCGGATCGGGACTCCGCAGAGCGAGGACGAGCTTGTCTTCAGCATGCCCGACCATCCGGACTGGATGACGTACGCGGAGGTCAGCGACGACGGCCGGTTCCTGATCCTCACGATCGAGCAGGCCTCAGTTTTCGAGAACCAGTTGCTTGTCCTAGACCTGCAGGACCCCGAGGCGACGCCGACGCCGCTGGTCGGCGACTTCGAGTCGGTCAACCGCGTGGTCACCAGCGAGGGAACAACCTTCTACCTGGTCACCGACTTTGGCGCCGGGCGCAAGCGGCTGGTGGCGGTGGACCTGGAGCGGCCGGGCCGGGAGAACTGGCGCGAGGTCATCGGCGAGACCGCGGACACACTGGAGAGCGCCCGCTTCTTCGGCGGCTACTTCGTCTGCCACTACCTAAGGGACGCGCACTCGCTGCTGCGCGTGCACTCCCGCGATGGCAGCCATGTCCGGGACATCGCGCTGCCTGGCATTGCCTCCCTCGCGCTCGATCCGCACCTGAACTGGGCGCTCGAAGGGCGAGCGCGTTCCGATCTCATGCACTTCGGCACTACCACGTTCACCGACCCCGGCACGATCTACTCGCACCAGCTGTCAACGGGCCATACGCAGGTCATCGAGCGCGCCGCCGCTGCCATCGATCCGGACAGTTACATCACCGAGCAGGTGTTCGCCGAGTCGGCGGACGGCACCCGGGTGCCGATGTTCGTCACCCGGCATAAGGACCTGGCGCCGGACGGCCAGGCGCCCGCGCTGCTTTATGCCTACGGCGGCTTCGACATCGCGATCACTCCAGGCTTCTCGCCGTACATGGCCGTGTGGCTGGACCGGGGCGGTGTGCTCGCGGTGGCCAACCTTCGCGGGGGCGGCGAGTACGGCAGGGCCTGGCACGAGGCAGGACGGCGGGGCGCGAAGCAGAATGTCTTCGACGACTTCTGCGCCTGCGCCCGCTGGCTGGCATCGTCGGGCTGGTCGAGCCGCGACCGGATCGCGATCAACGGCGGATCTAATGGCGGACTGCTCGTCGGTACCTGCCTGACCCAGCACCCGGAACTGTTCGGCGCGGTCGTGGGTCACGTCGGGGTTTACGACATGCTCAGGTTCCACAAGTTCACGATCGGCTGGGCGTGGACGGGCGAGGTGGGCAGCCCGGACGATCCGGTGGAGTACCAGTGGCTGCGCGCCTACTCGCCGCTGCACAACGTTCGGCCAGGCACGCACTACCCGGCAACGCTCCTGCTCACCGGCGATCATGACGACCGCGTCGTGCCCGGCCACTCGTTCAAGTTCGCAGCCGCGCTGCAGGCCGCCCAGGCCGGGGATGAGCCGATCCTGATCCGGGTCGAGACCGCAGCCGGCCACGGAGCAGGCATGCCGACGTCCAAGCACATAGCCGCCGACACCGACATGCTGACCTTCCTGGCGGCGGTGCTGCCGGCAGCGGGCAGACCAGAGAGCTAACGCTTAATACCGGCCGTACTGCTGCTGCCAGAGATGGTCCGCCTGCTGCTGGGCCTGGAACCTGGCCTGGTCACGGTCCAGGTGACCGTAGCGGCCGCTGTCGAAGTGCTTGTCCACTTCTGCCACGGCGAAGCCGGCCAGTAGCTCCTTGCCGAGCGCGTGATGCTCGACGATGCCCTCCCGCTCGCGGTGATGCTCGTATATGCGCACGGCCTCGAAGCCTGCCGCGCCCGCCAGCAGGTCATGCGTGACGTCGTGGTGCGGCATCCCGCCGCCATAAACGTGGTCATAGGCAGCCTGGGCGCCAAGCCTGTCAAACAGTCCCATATAGCCGAACATAGCGGAACGCGCGAGGGCGGCCAACGTCAATTGCCCAACCGGGCAGTGGCGAGGGCGAGCTTGCCCGGCGAGCTCAGCCTGGGACTCAAGTGGCCCAGAATTTAGAAGTCAAAGTGGATCTCGGATCCGAGCCACTTTCGATCTAGCCTGGACGCGTAAGTGACTTCCGCCCCGCAGGCGGGGCTCAGAAACGGCACGGAGGACAGGCCCGATGACTAAAGACACTCAGCGCCCGCCGAGAGTCGACTTCTACTTCGATCCCGCGTGCCCCTTCGCCTGGATCACCTCGCGGTGGATCCTCGAGGTCGAGAAGCAGCGGCCGCTGGACCTGCACTTCCGGGTCATGAGCCTGTACGTGCTCAACGAGGAGCGGCAACTGCCGGACTGGTACCGCGACCTGGTGGACAGATCGATCGGTCCGGTGCGGGTGGCCACGGCCGCGGCGCAGCAGCACGGCGAAGGCGTCCTGCGCGAGTTGTACACAGCGATGGGCAACCGCATCCACAACGAGGACATGGATGACTTCGACGAGGTCTGCCGCAAGGCCCTGGCCGAGACCGGGCTACCCGCGGACCTGGCCGAGGCCGCGTACTCCGGCAGCTACGACGCTGCGCTGCGCAAGAGCCACCACGAGGGAATGGATCCGGTCGGCGAGGACGTCGGCACCCCGACGATTCACGTCGAGGGCGTAGCCTTCTTCGGGCCGGTCCTTAACGCCATTCCGCGGGGTAAGGAGGCGCTGGCCATGTTCGACGGAGTGCTGGCGCTCGCGCGCAACCGGCACTTCTTCGAGCTCAAGCGCACCAGAACCGGATCGCTCAGCTTCGAGTAGCGGCGCGAAGTCAGTCAGGGGAGGCGCACGGATCGGTGCCTGCATGGATTTGCGAAACGTGCGGAGTCCAGCAGCGCGAGACTCCGCAGCCCCCGGAGGTCTGCCCGATCTGTGCGGACGAGCGGCAGTACGTCGGCTGGGGCGGTCAGCGGTGGACCACCATGGCCGAGATCGCGCGCGATCACGCGGTCGTAGTGCGCGAGGAGGAGCCCGGCCTGTTCGGGGTCGGGATGGAACCGGCCTTCGCGATCGGGCAGCGCGCGCTGCTGCTCTGCACGCCGCAGGGCAACGTGCTGTGGGACTGCACCTCGCTGCTTGACGATGCCGCCAGGGACCGGATTTCCGAGCTAGGCGGCATCGCCGCGATCTGCATGTCGCACCCGCATTTCTACGCCGCCAACGTCGAGTTCGCCGACGCCTTCGACGCGCGCATCCTCATCCCGCGCGCGGACGAGGCCTGGATTCAGCGGCCGTCGCCGCGCATTGAGCTGTTCGACGACGCGGCCGAGCCCGTGCCGGGCATCGCGCTCGCTCGGATCGGCGGGCACTTCGACGGCGCGGCCGTGCTGTACTGGCCGGCCGGGTCTGACGGCCGCGGCGCGCTTCTCACCGGCGACACCATCACTGTCGTCCAGGACCGCGACTGGGTCAGCTTCATGTGGAGCTACCCGAACCACATCCCGCTCGACGAGTCGACCGTGCTCGAGATCGCCAGGCGCGCCGAGCGGTTCACCTTCGACCGGGTCTACGGGGGA
>DASPWG010000111.1:0-24938 GCA_035621915.1 Streptosporangiaceae bacterium | reverse complement strand
GGACAAGAGCTACGGCGACTCCTTCGAGGACACGAGCCTGGAGAGCGTGCTGTCGGACCTGCGGGTCGGGCGGCTCGTGGTCGCCGGCGCGCAGACCGACGCGTGCATACGCTGCACGCTGCACGGCGCGTTCGCCCGTGGATACGACGCGATCCTGGTCAGCGACGCGCACACGACCGATGACCGGCCCGGAGCGGGGATGCCGTCCGCGGGTCAGGTCATCGCGCACACCAACGTGTACTGGACTTACCAGTCTGCGCCGGGCAGGACCGCCGGGACCATCCAGACCAGGGACGTCGACTTCGCCACCGCAGACCAGTAGCGTCCGGCGGGCCTCAGTGCTCGGCGGCGAGCCGGGCCGCGAGGCCGATGAGCGCGCCGCCGGTAATCCGGTCGACCCACCTCTTGGCCCTCGCATACCGGCTCGTCACGACGGCGAGGGAGAACGCGCAGGCGACGGCCGAATACCAGGCGGCCGCGATCGTCACGGCCACCACGATCCCCGCGGCCCGCACCGAGACCGGGGCGGCTGGCGGCAGCACGGCAGCGAACAGGCTCGTCCAGAAGACTGCAGCCTTCGGGTTCCCAAGGTCCGTGAGCAGCCCGGCCCGCAGCGCCGAGCCGAGGCCCGGTGCGTGTTCGAACGCGCGGGCGGCCGGCAGTTCCTGCCGGGCATGAATGACCATCCGGACGCCCAGCCAGGCCAGGTATGCCGCGCCTGCCAGCCGCACCGTCTCGGCGACCCACCGGTAGTGCGCCAGCACGATGCCCAGGCCAACCGCGCTGGCCGACGCCCAGACCGCCGTCCCGATCACGATCCCGGCCGCCGCTGCCAGACCCGCCCTCCGCGACCGCGCGGCTCGGGACATGGTGACGACGAAGTCGGGGCCGGGGCTCATCACGACCAGCGCCCAGACTCCGGCGAGCACCAGCAGGTGCGGCAGGTACGCCATCAACTCCTCCGCTTTGATGCCTTCCAGGGCTACGCTACCGGGCTGCCCGTTCCGTCCGGACGGCCTGTAACGTGAGGCCTGGTCGGCCACGTAGTGGAAGCGGGCAGTCATGCGCATCGCGAACATCAGCCAGCGGCTCTGCATCCTGCGCGACGGCGGGGCCGTCGACGTGCACGAGGCCAGCGACGGCCGGTTCGACGCCGATCCGGCGGCGGCGTACCCGCGCTGGCAGGAGTTCACGCAGTGGGCCGCGACGGCCGCGCTGCCCGAACCCGCCGCGTTCGCGCCCGATGCCCTGGGCTCGCCCTCCCCGGAGCCGCGGCAGGTCTACGGCATAGGGATGAACTACCGCGCGCACGCTGACGAGTCCGGCTTCGGCCGCCCGGAAACGCATGCGCCGGTGTTCACCAAGTTCCCCTCGTGCATCACCGGGCCGCATGGCGAGATCGCGCTGCCGCCTGGCGGTCACACGGACTGGGAAGTGGAACTGGTGGTAGTGATCGGCCAGACGGCGCACCAGGTGGCCGCGCAGTCGGCGTGGCAGTACGTCGCGGGGCTGTCGATCGGGCAGGACCTCTCCGAGCGGATCCTGCAGCTGGCCACGAATCCGCCGCAGTTCAGCCTGGGCAAGTCCTATCCGCGGTTCGGCCCCGTCGGGCCCTGGCTGGTCACGCCCGACGAGTTCGCCAGCCCTGATGACCTGGAACTTGGCTGCTTCGTCAACGGCGAGCAGATGCAGAAGGGCCGGACCAGCGACCTCATCTTCAATGTCGGCGAGCTGATCGAGCAGCTGTCGGCGGTGACCCCGCTGCTGCCAGGCGACGTCATCTTCACCGGCACGCCGCCGGGGGTAGGCCTCGGTCGGACGCCGCCGCGCTGGCTCGGACCCGGCGATGTGCTCACCACCTACATCGAGGGCATCGGCGAGATGCGGCACACCTTCGTGACTTCGTAGCAAAGGAAACGGCAGGCTCGCGCGGAGGCCATGCCCGTTCGTGCGCGTCCGGCTCCAGGCGCGCTAAGACCGTTCCGCGGCCTCCTCGACCGTCAGCTCGGCTGCCGGGTCGGCCTCGAGCCGCCCTGCGGGGATGGGCTTGCCGCTGCGGACCGAGTACCCGTAGCTGCCCTCATCCAGCCGCTTCAGCGCCCGGTCCACCGCGGCGAGCCGGTCGCGCAGCGATTCGGCGACCGAGTCATCCATGCCCTCGGCCGTCAGCGGCTGGGCGGCATCTGCCATGTCACCGGTCTCGGCCTGCGCGGCCCGGTCCTCAGCTCCAGCCTGCTCAGAGTCGTCCAGCAGCTGCTGAACCTCCGTGCGCTCGGCCAGCAGCCGGGACCGCGCGGTCTCCTCGTCCATGTCGCCTCCAGATCACTAGCCGGGGTCTGGCGATTCTCCCACTCCGCACCCGGCCAGGTGCCGCATGGCCCGCCCGGGACGGGACCGTGTCAGCCGAGCGGCTTGTGCATCAGGGTGCAGACGGCGTGGTACCGCACCACGCTGCCGTCGGGCCGGTCCCCGTCGGCCCGCCGACCGACGCCAGCAGCGACCGCAGTTCGTCAGCATGGCCGGCCAGCCAGCGGCTGGTGGCGTCAAGCTCGCGCACGCGCCCGATCACCTCGCCGATGCTCGCCTGGCCCCGCTGCCAGCGGCCGGCCCGCCATAGCACCGAGCCGAGTCTGCGGCCGAGCAGCATGTCCGGCACGGCATCGACCTCCGCCTGGCCCAGCGGCACGACCGCGCAGAAGCCACCCGCCAGCGCGGATGTCCGCGCCCGCCAGCCGGCCCCCTCGAGCGCACCGGAGTGCAGCAGCCCGACCACAAGATCCTGAACCCTGAAGTCGGCCCCGGCAATCTCGAAATCCAGCAGCGCCGTGACCGCGCCGGAGCGCTCGTGCACAAGGGTGTTGGAGCCCCCGACGTCGCCGTGCACCACCTGGACCGGCAGCCCGCCGTGCACGCTCGCCCAGCCCGCGGTGACACGCTCGGCTGCGGTCTCGGGGCACATGGCCTGCTCGCGGTCCAGCCCAGCCGCGGCGAGGGCCTGGCGCAGCTCCCGAAGACGCGGCTGATCGGGATGGACCGCCAGCGGCTCGCCGCGCCAGTCATTGGGCGCGTCCCGCAACGGCACCCGCGCCAGCGCCTGGCTCAGGATGGCAATCGCCCGGCCGAACGACTCGAGCGCAGCGGGCCTGCTGAGGTCGGGCCGGACTCCCGGCAGCCACCGGCAGAGCGTCGCCGGGCCGGCCGCAGTGTGCACCCAGGTGGTGCCGTCGAAGGTGGGCACCGGCTCGGGAACCGCGAACGGCAGGCTCGCCTGACGCAGCCGTGACAGCAGGCGGTGCTCGGCCTCGACCTGGGCTGCGGAGAGGTTCGCGCTGATCCGCAGCGCGAAGCGCTGCCCGTCACTGGCGACCGCGAAGGTCTGGTTGTTGGTGCCGTGCCGCGCGGTCAGCGTCGCCTGGCCGCCGAGCCCCCACGCGGCGAGGAGTTCGGCCGCGCCCTCCAGGACTGCCATTACCCGGCAGCCGTGCCGGCGTCCGCCGCGAGCGCCGCCAGGTCGCGGGTGACGAATGCGGCCATCGCGTCCGGCAGCACCCTGCTGAACTCGGCAGGCAGGGTGCCGCCGATCCGGCTCAGCAGCCCGGCCACGACCAGGGCCGCGGTGAGCACCCGGCCGGAGTCGAAGTCGGGCACGGCGGCTGCCATCTCGGGCGGTACCACGCCCGGCGCGAAGTCCAGGATGCTCACGATCCCGTACTGCGGGTCCGGGACCGCGTGCGCTACGGCGAGCAGCCGCCAGAAGCCGGCCCGCGCCTCCTGCAGGCACTCCAGCGCCTCCCACAGCGAGCCGCGCCGCAGGTACTTGCCGAGGTCGGCCAGCACGCACCAGGCGCGGAACGACCATTCCCGTACCTGCTCGGGCGTTGGCCCTGGCCGCTCGGCTACCACGATGACGTCATCAGGGTCGTACAGGACCAGCATGCTCGGGCCGCGCCCGATGTCGGTCGACGCGGGAAAGACCACCAGGTCCAGCTGGCAGCGATCGGCGTACTGGGCGAAGATCCGCTCGTGCTGCCCTGATACTCCGGCCAGCAGGTGGTGGTAGCTCTCCACCAGGTCCGCCAGCCCGTCCACCGCCGCCCGGACATCGGCGATGGCCGCGTCGAATTCGTCGTCGCGCACGCCGAGCGCCATGTCCAGGTCGGATAGCCGGTCGGCGTTGCCGCGGCCGAGCGAGCAGCCGATGGCCAGCCACCGGATCCGCGCGTCGGACTCGCACACCGCCAGCAGCCGCCGCATGATCGCTTTCTGTCCCGCCAGCTCCTCCGGCAGCCGGTCGATCCAGGCTCGTCCGCTCATGCGTCGAGATTAGCGACCCGTAGCGTTGGCCTATGACCGTCACCGGCCCGGCACATGGCGCGGGATCGCTGAGCGCGGCGATCCAGGCAGGCCTGCGCGGCGCGGGCATGGCGAGCCTGTCGGCTGGCGTGCAGCGGCTGATGGAGGCTTATCGATCCGGTGCGGCGCCGGCCGCGCCGGTGCTAGCGACCAGGCGCGACGCCGCCGCGTACGCGGCCTACCGGATGCCTGCCACCACCGCCGCCACCGCGGCGGCGTTCAGCCAGCTGAGGCTTGCGCTGCCGGGCTGGTCGCCGTCGTCGGTGCTTGATTTCGGGGCGGGAACGGGCGGTGCCTCCTGGGCCATCACCGACCTGCTTGGCGGTCCGGTGCGGCTGACCCTGCTCGAGCAGTCGGCCGAGGCGGTCAGGCTCGGCCAGGCGATCTTCGCCGAATCCGCCTCGGCGGCGCTGCGCAGCGCGGCCTGGCAGGCCTGGCAGCTGACAGCGGACAAGCCGTCAGCTAACGCTGACCTGGCGGTAGCCGCCTACCTGCTCGGCGAGCTCAGCCCGCGACAGCAGGAACGGCTTGTCGACGTGGCCATGCTGGCCGCGCCGGTGGTGCTGCTCGTGGAGCCAGGCACACCCGCCGGGCACCGGCGGATTGTCGCCGCGCGGGCGAGGCTGCTGGCGGCCGGCTACGCCGTAGCGGCGCCATGCCCGCACCAGCTCGCCTGCCCGCTGGAGGTGCCGGGGGACTGGTGCCATTTCGCTGCCCGGCTGCAGCGCTCGGCGGTGCACCGGCAGGCAAAGGGCGCGGAGCTGTCGTACGAGGACGAGAAGTTCAGCTACGTGGCGGCGGTGGCGGCACAGGCAGGAATCCCTGACCGGCCCGCAGCGCGGGTGGTGCGCCGCCCGCAGCTGCGCAAGAACCTGGTGCTGCTCGACGTCTGCGGCGGCGACGGCCGTTACGTGACCCTGCCGGTCGGCAAGAGCAAGGGCGAGGCCTACCGCCTGGCCAGGAAGGTGACCTGGGGCGGTCGCTGGGACGACCCGGCCCGCCCCGGCTGAGCATCGCCCACGCAGCCGGATCCGGTCCGCGCCGCGCCATCGGGGCCGCAAAGCCGCCGCGCGTGCATGAGCCGTGTTAGCCGGGGCACGTAGGCCGCTTAGAAGCTGTTAGCAGTCGGCTCAGTAACGCCAGGCAGGAGTTAACTGGACTTCTCAGCGTCGAGAAGGAGTCTTGAAGTGCAGGTCAAAAGGGTTGTCGTCGGCGTGACGAGTTCCGCGGGCAGCCTCCAGGCGCTGCGGTTCGCCGCCGACCTGGCCCGCTACCACGAAGCCATGCTGATTGCTGTTCACGCCTGGATGCCGCCGGGCGGCGAGATGGCCGACCGCCGCTACCCAAGTCCCGAGCTAAGAGCCGTCTGGGAGCGCGCGGCCTGGGACCGCTTCTGGGCTGCCGTCGAGCTGGCACTCGGCGGCACGCCAGCCGAAGTGGGGTTCATGCCGGAGGTACTCAGGAGCGAGCCGGGGCAGGCCCTCGTGCTGCTGGCCCGCGAGCCAGGTGACGTGCTCGTGATCGGCACAGGCCGGCACGGTCCCCTGCGCCGGATGATGCGATGCCACGTGGCCAGGTACTGCCTGGCCCATGCAGTCTGTCCGGTTGTCGCGGTGCCGCCGTCGCAGCTGGCTGACGCGGTGCACGGACTGCGCGGGTTCCTCGACCGGCACCGGCTGCATCCTGAGGACGCGGAGCTGCGGATCGAGGCATGACCGGCAGCCTGCCGGCCGCCCGGCGGGCGAGGCTGCCCGCGGCGAGGCGGCCGGCCGTGTCTAGCTGAACCGGGTGGCCAGCCGTCGGAAGGTCACGGGGGCGACGCCGTGCAGCCACGCCGGAAGCCGCATCCAGCCCGGCACGTAGACCACCTCCCGGTCATGCGTCACCGCATCGGTGATCGCGCTTGCCACCCGCTCAGCCGGGATCGGGATCGGCCAGCTGCGGGCATACCGTCGGCCCTGACGTCTGAAGAACGGCGTGTCCACGACCCCCGGCAGGATCAGGCTGACCCCGACTCCCTGGCCGGCCAGCTCGTAGGACAGGCTCTCGGCCAGGCAGTTGAGGCCTGCCTTGGCCGCCGCGTAGACCGCCTCATTCCGGACGCCGATGGCGCCGGCGATCGAGGACACGAAGACCAGCCGCCCGTGTTGCCGTTCGGCCATGCCGGGGGCTACCAGCCTGGCCAGTTGCGCGGGCGCCACCAGGTTCAGCGCGACAAGCTCGGCCGCCTTCGCCGCAGTCAGGTTCCCGATCGGGCCGGCCCAGCCGATCCCCGCGTTGCTGACCAGCACATCGATCCGCCCGGCATCACGCAATGCCGCCGCGGCGAGCTTGTCGGGGCCGTCCGGCTCGGTGAGGTCGCAGGGGATCGCCAGGCCGCCGGTCTGCGCCGCTACCGCCGCCAGGCGGTCCGGATCGCGGCCGCTCAGGACCAGCCGGGCGCCGGCGGCCGACAGCGCTAAGGCCGTGGCGGTGCCGATTCCCGACGAGGCCCCCGTGATCAGCGCAACGGCGCCGGCCAGCCACATGGCGTCTCCCTCGCGAGCCGCGGTCTCGGCGCAAGCTCGGGCGCCAGCGCCAGCTACTTACTCTTTTACCGCCTGCGCTCAGGTGCCGACAGTCACTCCGGCTTCAACTCCTGACCAGCACCGCACGATGTCGCGCATAGACAGCAAGCCTGTCACCTCGGTCCCGTCGACCACGACCAGGTGCCTGAAGTTGCCCTTGACCATGGCCGCGGCCGCCTGCTCCAGGGTCCACGACGGGGACGCAAAGACTACGTCCGAGGTCCGGTGATCGGCGACCACTTCGGTGTCCGGGTCCTGTCCCGCGCCGACGGAGTCCAGGATGTCCCGCTCGGTCATGATGCCGAGGCCCGAGTGCTCCGGATCGACCACGACCGCCGCTCCCACGCGGCGCTCGGACATCAGGCGAGCAGCCTCGCGCAAGGTGTGCGCTGGGCCGATACTCAGGACGACCCTGGTCATCCCCTCGTGTACGTTCATCGCGCAACTCCCCTCGGACCGAGGCCGGACAGGCCGACTGGCGCCCGGCCTGGTGCGCGCAGCGGCGACCGCCGGATGCTTGTGCGTTTGTGACTTAGCTTCCCAGCATCCGTCAGCTGCCTTGAGAGAGCAACCCCTGATTTGCGCCCGAATAGAAACGCTTAGTACTAGTTTGGTAGTGGGCTGCGGGATGCGGCGCGCCGATCCGAATGTCCTTAGTCCTGGGTGCCGCCGAGCAGGCTCAGCACTTCGGAGTGCAGCAGGCCGTTGGTGCAGACAGCGCTGCCGCGGTCCGGCCTCGGGGAGCCGTCCAGGTCGGTGAAGGCCCCGCCTGCCTCCTCGACGATGATCTGCAGGGCGGCCAGGTCCCAGAGCGTGACGTCGGTCTCGGCCGATATGTCGACCGCGCCCTCGGCCACCAGCATGTGTGACCAGAAGTCGCCGTAGGCGCGAGTGCGCCACACCTTCCTGCTCAGGTTCAGGAACTCCGGGAGCCGGCCCGCCTCCTCCCAGCTGCCGAGGCCGGAGAACGACAGGGACGCGTCCGACAAGCTGGAGACACCCGATACCCGGCACGCGGTGGCCTTCGTCATGCTGCGCCCGGTCCACGCTCCGCTGTCGCGAGCGGCCCACCAGCGTCGGCTGAGCGCCGGGGCTGTCACCACCCCGACGATCACCTCGTCCTCGGCCATCAGGCCGATCAGCGTGGCCCAGACGGGGACGCCCCTGACGTAGTTCTTGGTCCCGTCGATCGGGTCGATGACCCAGCAGCGCTGGCTGGATCCCGTCCGCCCGTACTCCTCGCCGAGCATCGCATCCCTGGGCCTGGCCCGGCTGAGCACGTTACGCAGCGACTCCTCGACCGCCAGGTCGGCGTCCGTCACCGGCGTGAGGTCGGGCTTGGATTCCACTCGCAGGTCCAGCGAGCGGAAACGGCGCATGGTGATGTCGTCCGCCGCGTCCGCCAGGACGTGGGCGAATCCGAGGTCGCCGGCAAAACCCGCCATGCCGGGCAACGCTAGCGCTTACCGCCCCACAATGGCCACGCCCGGGGGTAGTAGGTTACGAGCCGTGCCGCGCCCGCGCCGGGCGCGCAGTGATCGGATGGCCGGCGACGCAGGTTAGTTGGGCAATCACCTGGCAAAATGCACTGTGGCCCCGTATTACCGTCGTTCCCAGCTAGGCATGCTGAGGGCATGTCGGCCTCGACACGATCAGCGACCGGCCAGCTGCATTCCGTAGCGTCGCATAGGCGGCCCGCGGCCTGACGCAGTACGCTGCCGTCGCGGCGCGCCACCGGCGGCGCGCGACGCGCCCCGGTTGAGGATCGCCTCCCGGCGGCGCATGCCGTCCGGGCCGCTGGCCCGCTGAGAATTCCGCCCGGTGACGCCCCTGGCGCTCGGGCTTGCTTCGCATCCGCGCTTACAGGAGGGAATTGCCTGGCATGGCCGCAAGCAAGGACCGGCCGAGATGGAACGACCTGCCTGGCCCGGTGCGGGCACGGATAGCGCGACTGGCCGGCGGGCCGGTTGTGGCTGCCGCGAACTGCGAGGGCGGATTCTCGCCGGGCCTGGCCGCCAGGCTCGACCTGGCGGACGGACGCCGGGTATTCGTCAAGGCCATGGACTGCGCGGCATTTCCGTTCCAGGCAGACATCTACCGGGACGAGGCACGCGTTGCGGCAGTCCTCCCGGCGGGCGTGCCCGCGCCTGCGTTCCTCGGCTGCGACGACGACGGCGGGTGGGTGATCCTGGCCTTCGAGTGCGTCGACGGAGCCGAGCCGGTGCGGCCGTGGCGGGAGGCGGACCTGGCCAGGGTCATCGAGGCTGCCCGGGAGATGGCCGCCGCTGCCCCCGCTTGCCCGATAGCCCTGCCGGACCGGCCGCTGCGGCTCGGCGGCTGGGCCCGGCTGGCGGCGGACGAAAGCCGGCTGGTCCGTCTCGCGGCGTGCGCGCCGTGGGCGGCCGCGGAGTTGCCGGCGCTGCTGGCGCTGGAGCGCGATGGCATCGCGGCCGCGCGCGGCTCGTCGCTGGTGCACTTCGATATGTACGCGCATAACATCCTGCTGACTCCGGATCGGGTCATGTTCATCGACTGGCCGCATGCCCGGCTTGGCGCGCCGCACGTGGACGTGGTGCTGCTGCTGTCCAGCGCAGTCGGCGATGGCGTGGACCCAGAGCCCTTCGTCCGGGCCGCGCCGCAGACCGGAGCTGTCGACCGGCGCGCCATCGACGGGCTGCTGGCGGCGCACGCCGGCTTCTGCCTGGCCGGCGGGCTGGGTCCGGCCGAGCCGGGCCTGGAGCCGATCCGCGCGGCCAAGCAGGAGCTGGGCCTGGCCGCCCTGGCCTGGCTGGGACGCCGCCTGGGCTAGCCGGTACTGGCGTCAGCCGGGTCGAGACCGACGCGGCTGCGCAGCAGGCGGCGCAGCGAGTCCAGCCGGGCAGCCGCGCCCGGCCCGCCATGCTCGGCAACCCACTCGTCAAGCGCGCAGCCGGTGTCGATGTGGCTGCAGCCTGGCTCGCACTCTGCCAGCGCCGCTGCGAACTCGGGGAACGCCGACACGACCCGGTCAGGCGCGACGTGGGCGAGCCCGAAGCTGCGCAGGCCGGGCGTGTCGATGATCCAGCCGCCGCTGCCGATGCCGCCGGTGCCGGCCAGCGGCAGCGCTACGGCCGAGGACGAGGTGTGCCGCCCGCGGCCGGTCACCGGGCTGACACTGCCCACGGCCCGGTCGGCCTCCGGCACCAGCGCATTGACAAGCGTGGACTTGCCGACACCCGAGTGCCCGACGAGCACGCTGATCCGGCCCGCCAGGAGGCCTCGAAGCTCGCCAAGCCCCGTGCCGAACGGGCGCCCGGTGACCACGTATCTGATGCCGAGCGGCTCGTAGGTCGCCAGCAGGTCATCCGGCGCCGCCAGGTCGGACTTGGTGAGGCACAGCAGCGGCTCGATTCCGGCGTCGTAGGCCGCGACCAGGAACCGGTCGATGAGCCGCGGCCGCGGCGGCGGGCTGGCCAGCGCGGACACGATCACAAGCTGGTCGGCGTTCGCCACGATGATCCGCTCGACCGGATCGGCGTCATCCGCCGACCGGCGCAGCACCGCGGTACGCGGCTGAACCCTGACCACCCGGGCCAGCGTGCCTCGCTGGCCGGAGACGTCACCAGCCAGGCGGACCCGGTCGCCGACCACCACCCCGCCCCTGCCGAGCTCGCGGGCCTTCATGGCGGTCACCGCACGCTCGCCGGTCCAGCAGCGGTACCGGCCGCGGTCCACGCCGGTCACGAACGCATCGGCTGCGTTCTCGTGCGCTGGCCTCCGCCTGGTGCGGGGCCGGGACCCTCTCGTCGGCCTGACCCGCACATCGTCTTCGTCCAGCCTCTCGTGGCCGCGCACCGGGCTCAGCTGGCGCACTCCAGCATCTGCTGCCACAAGGCGCCGAAGGCCGGGAACGTCTTGCCCACCGTCGCGGCGTTCGCAACGCGCAGGCCAGGCACCGCCAGGCCCAGGACGGCAGCGGCCATCACCAGCCGGTGGTCGTCATGACTATCGAACGGCTCCTGGCCGGCCCGTAGCGGGCGCGGCTGCACTCGCAGGCCGTCGCTGAGCTCGGTCACCTGCCCGCCCAGGGCGGCGAACTCGCTCGCCAGCGCCGCGAGCCTGTCGCTCTCGTGCAGCCGCATGTGGCCGATACCGGTGAACTCCGACGGCGAGTCGGCCAGCGCCGCGAGCGCCGTCAGGACCGGGGCTAGCTCGTTCACGTCGCGCAGGTCGGTCCTGATGCCGCGGATGCGCCCCGTTCCCTTAATCTGCAGGCCAGCAGGCGTGAGCGTGCACGCGGCGCCCATCTGGCTCAGCACGTCCAGGATCTGGTCTGCTGCCTGCAGGCTGCGGGCCGGCCAGCCGGCAATGGTCAGCTGCCCGCCGGTGACAAGGGCTGCGGCAAGGAACGGGGCCGCATTGGACAGGTCGGGCTCGACGTCGATGCGGCCAGGGGCAAGCCGGCCAGGCAGCACGCGCCAGAAGTTGGGCGCCTTCGGGTCCGCCGACGGGCCGCTGGTGCCGGACTCGACGGTCGCGCCGGCTGCGGTCAGCATGGCAGCGGTCATGGCGATGTGCGGCGCCGACGGAACTCGCCGGCCCTCGTGCCGGATGAGCGCGCCGGCCTCGTACCGAGGGGCCGCGATCAGCAGGCCGGAGACCAGCTGGGACGACGACGAGGCGTCCAGGGTCACGCTGCCGCCGCGCATCCGGCCCCGGCCGCGGACTATGAACGGGACCGCGCCGCGGCCGCCGTCCGCGATCTCCGCGCCAAGCTGGCGGAGCCCGGCCAGCAGCGGCGCGACCGGCCGGTTGGCTGCCCGCTCGTCGCCGCTGAACTCGACGTCGGCGCTGGCCAGCGCCGCGATCGGCGGGACGAATCGCAGCACGGTGCCCGCGTTTCCCACGTCCACGCGCGCCGGGGCGGCGGTCCACCCCGGCGTGACCACCCACTCAGTCGGGGCGGCGCCGCCCGGCAGTCCGCCGGCGGCAAGATCCCGCGATACGCCAGAACTCGAAACGGCCGGAAAGCCCGGCGGTGCATCCGCGCCGCCGGCGCGGATCGTGGCGCCGAGAGTGCTGATCGCGGCCGCCATCAGCTCGGTGTCCCTGGCCTGCAGCGGACCGGCGATCGTCGTGGGGCCGTCGGCAAGCGCGGCGATGACCAGCGCCCGGTTGGTGATCGACTTCGATCCCGGCAGGCTCACGCTGGCGTGCACGGCCCCGGCCGCCTGGGGGGCAGCCCAGGCGTTATCCGATTGCGCTCCAGCGTGCATGAGTGTGAGAGTACTGGGTCAGTTCACCTCTGGACGCGGTCAGCCACACGGGGTGACAATCAGACACCGCATAGCAGCGGCGCCCGGAATGAGCCGGATATCGCGGCAAGGTTTGGCATAGCCGGATCTTGGCTATGAACTGGCAGATTTCTTTGCTCCGCCGGGATCGGCTCCCTACGTCAGGACGAGGTTATGTGCGGCCGGTACGCATCCGCGCGCAAGCGCGTTGAGCTCCTTGAGGAGTTCAGCGTGCAAAGCGACCGCGCGGGCGACCCGCTGGCGCCTGACTACAACGTCGCCCCGACCAAGCCGGTGTACGCGGTGGTCACCCGTGAATCAGGTGACCAGGACGGTCCGGAGGGTCGCGACGTTCCCGCCCGGCAGCAGGCCGGCGGGACGAGCAGCCAGCAGTCCGAGCGCCAGCTCCGGGTCGTGCGGTGGGGGCTGGTGCCGTTCTGGGCCAAGGACGTCAAGATCGGCAGTCGGCTCATCAACGCCAGGGCCGAGACCGTGGCGGAGAAGCCGGCCTTCCGCCGGGCCTTCGCGCAGCGCCGTTGCCTGCTGCCCGCCGACGGCTACTACGAGTGGCAGCAGCAGAATGGCGGTCCCAAGCAGCCGATCTACATAACTAGGGCAGACCGCCGCCCGCTGGCGTTCGCTGGCCTCTACGAGCTGTGGCGCGACCCCTCGGTCCCGCCTGACGACGCCGAATCCTGGCTGTGGACCTCGACGGTCATCACGACCAGCGCCCCCGACGACCTCGGCCACATCCACGACCGGATGCCGATGGTTATCGGCCAGGCGAGCTGGAGCGACTGGCTCGACCCCGCCAATCACGAGATCAGCGACCTTCGCTCGCTGCTCGCCCCGGCCGCTGTCAGCGGCCTGACCACCTATCCGGTGTCGACGGCGGTCAACTCGGTCCGCAACAACGGGCCGCAGCTGATCGAGCCGCTCGAGCCGGGCGATTCAGGGCTGGCCGCTCCGTTAGCTACCGGCCGGGCCACGGCACCGGGAGACGGTGCTGGCCCCCGCGATGCCGGTGACGGCGCGCTGTTCTGAACTGCTAGACCGGCCGGACAGCGCTACACACACCCCTGATGTGCTGTTTGGCCACTTCCGTTGAGGAGGAAGCTCATGGATCTCATGTCGGCGCGGCAGAGGCTCGAGGAGATCCGCAGCGAGCTGGACCGATCTATCACGGTGCTGAACGGCGGCGGCCAGAAGCACGTGGCCGGCGATTACCCGCAGGATCCGGCCGACGCGGGAGCCAACCTGTCGGAAAACGAGCGGTCCGAGGCGGTCCTGGCGGTGGCCAGGAAGCAGCGCTCGGCAGTCCTGGACGCGCTGCATCGCATCGATCTGGGCACCTACGGGACCTGTGTGGACTGCGGCGCGGCAGTCCCCGAGGGCAGGCTAGAGGCCAAGCCAGAGGCCGCCCGGTGCGTGGCGTGCCAGGGCAAGCTGGACCGCCGGCTGCGCTGAGGCGGGCGCTGAGGACGGCAGGGACATAGCCTGGCCTGGCGGAATGAAGGCGGTGTGCACGGCGTTCCAGTGCACGTGCCCACAGCAAGCTGCCAGACCCGTCAGGAGTTCTCGCCGGTAGTCGCGCGCGAGCTACTGCCGGCTGGCGTTGTATCCTCCCGCCGAGACGGTTTGCAGCCCCTGGTGCTGCAGCCCTCGAATCCGGAAGGGGTGGGTCCGGTCCCCGAGACACTAGAACAGCGCAGCAGGCGGTTCGAGGAAGACGTGCTGCCCTTCCTCGACCAGCTGTATGCGGCTGGAATGCGGATGACCCGCAATCCAGCCGACGCCGAGGACCTTGTGCAGGAGACATTCGCCAAGGCATATGCGTCTTTTCATCAGTTTCAGGCTGGCACGAACCTTAAGGCATGGCTGTTCCGAATCCTCACGAACACGTTCATCAACTCCTACCGCAAGCGACAGCGAGAGCCGCAGCGCTCCGGGACGGAGGAGATTGAGGACTGGCAGCTAGCCAGGGCTGCGTCGCATACCTCCAGCGGCCTCAAGTCGGCCGAGACCGAGGCGCTCGAGCGGCTGCCGGACTCCGACATCAAGGCGGCCCTGCAGGCGCTGCCTGAGGACTTCCGGCTCGCCGTCTACCTGGCCGATGTCGAGGGATTCTCCTACAAGGAGATCGCCGACATCATGGGTACACCTATCGGCACCGTGATGTCCCGGCTGCACCGCGGACGCCGACAGCTCCGCGATCTGCTCCAGGACTATGCGGCTGAGCAAGGCGTCCTCGCCTCGACGCCGGCCGCGTCTCCCAAGGCGCCGCCAGCGCCGGACGCGCCACAGGAGGACCCGTCATGAGCTGCGGCAAGCCGCACGAGGTGCCATGTACTGAGGTACTCGCGCTCGTGTACTCGTACATCGACGGCGAGATCGCCGAGGCTGGCTGCACGCAGATCCGCCAGCACCTCGACGAGTGCGGGCCCTGCCTGCGCGAGTACGGCCTGGAAGAGCTCGTCAAGAAGCTCGTGCACAAGTGCTGCGGGCACGAGGCGGTGCCGGGCGAACTGCGCATCAAAGTGCTGACGAGGATCGCCGCCGTCCGGGCCGAGATCGAGCGCGAAGCGCTCGCCGAGTAGGGCCGGCCGGGCCTGGCGCTCAGCCCGTCCGTCCGCGGTAACCAGTTTCCTGTCGGCGCATATTGATGCGACGTCACCTGAGCCACTAGCCCGGCGCACCATTACCTAATTGATGGCCAACGCCCGATTCGCCGATGGCTGGACCGGTACGAGATCTTTGGCTAGACACGAGAGGGCGTGCCCGCCGTGGGCGTTTGCACCGTGGGACGCCTACGCGAAACGCCCTGTCGCGTTACTCTAAGTGGCTGTGGTGTCCCTCTCGGTCCACCACTCAGATTGCTGCCAAGGTGCCCTAATGGTGGGATCGTGCCATCGCACGGAGGGGGTCACGGATGGTCTCCCGCGCCGCATGGCCATACATCGGCCTTGTCGTGCTGGCTACAGTCGCCTTAGCTGACTCCACGCCGGTGCCCGCGCCGGGCCCGACCTTCTGGCGCGACCTCATCATCCTCCAGCTGCTGTTCCTTATCTGCGACTCCACGGCTGCCTCACTGGTATCCCGGCAGACGAAGTGGTCACCGAGTTCGGCTGCCACCCTCGCCGCCGTGGTGCTGCTTGGCCCCGTCGCGGCGGCGCTCGTCGGTGCGGTCTCGCTGCTGTCGATCAGGCGGCAGCTGAAGCTTGCGGGGCGGGTGTTCAACGGCGCGATGACGGCGCTGTCCGGGCTGCTCGCAGGCAAGACCTACGTCGCGCTGCACGGCCCGGTCGGGATCCCGGTGGGCAGGGACTTCCCCTGGGTCATCATCGTCCCGTTTGCCGCCGCGGCGGCCGTGCACGTCCTGGCCAACCAGGGCCTGATCTGGGGCTTCTACCGGCTCAACCGGGGCCGCCGGATGCTGCGCAGCGAGGGCCTCGAGTCCAGCCTGCTGCTGCTGCTCGTATCGGATCTCGGCTACGCCGCGCTCGGCCTGATCATCGCCTCGCTCTGGGCGATCATGGATGCCTTCGCCGCGGCCCTGGTGCTTATCCCGCTCTTCGTGGCCCGCTGGGCGATGGGCCAGTTCGCGGAGCAGCAGCGCGCGTACTCGGCAACCATGAAGGCGCTGTGCCAGGCCGTCGAGACCAAGGACTACTACACCCGCGGTCATGGTGACCGGGTGTCGCTCGGCGCGGGCATGATCGCGCGGCAGATCGGGATGGGCGCCGACCGTACCGAGGCCATCGAGTTCGCCGGCATGCTGCATGACGTCGGCAAGCTCGGCGTCCCGACTCAGGTGCTGCAGAAGACGGGCCCGCTCACCGAGGACGAGTTCGCGGCCATCCAGTTGCACCCGATGCGCGGCCTGGAGATTGTCAGGGAGATCGGCTTCCTGAACGAGGCGCTAGCCGGGATCATGCACCACCACGAGCGGATCGACGGCCGCGGCTACCCGATGGGCTTCGCCGGCCATGAGATCCCCGAGTTCGCACGCATCATCGCCGTGGCTGACGCGTTCGACTCCATGACCTCGACGCGGTCCTACCGAGAGGCCAAGAGCCTGGAGGAGGCACTGGAAGAGCTGCGCAAGGGGAAGAACACCCAGTTCGACCCGCTGATCGTGGACGCGTTCATCAAGGCCATCTACCGCATCGGCTGGCAGCTGCCCGAGCCTGCAGCCGAGCCTGCCGATCTGACCACGGTCACCGTCCAGGATCATGACGATCCCACGGCCCCGTTGCAGGTGGTCATCCCATGACGGCGGTGAGCCTGGCGCAGGCCTGCGCCCGTACCGCGAGCGGGGAGGACGACGGGTGACCGGCGGGACCATGACTACCAGGCCGCCGGCCGACCGGTGGTCCTCGTGGCAGACCATGGACTCCGGCCGCCTGCTGCTGATATCGGTCGCGGCAATGCTGGTCGTGGCGGCCTTCGCGACCACCACGATCGCCGTGCACCAGCACGGCGTGCAGATGAAGACCGCGCTGGCCTTCGGCGGTTTCATCGCGCTTGGCGAGCTGCTCAGGCTGGCACTGCCCGGCGGCCGGGAGGCGGCTCCGATCGCCATGGTGGGTGGCATGTCCTACGCGCTGCTGCTGCACGTGCAGGGAACTCCGGGCGGCGGCACGCATCCCGTTGCGCAGACGAGCGAGGCAGCGCAGGCGCTGCTGGTGATCGCGGTGGCGGCTATCGGCATGATGGTCGGTGCGCTCCCGCACATCGCGGCCGGCCGCGATGCCGGCCTGACGGGCATGTGCACCCGGCTGATCGCGATCGCGTGCGTGGCCTTCATCTTCCGCACCGCCCTGGTCGGCTTCGTGATGCGGCTGTCGTGGGAGTGGGCGTTCGCGGCGATGGCGTCGCTGGTGCTGCTCGGCTGGCTCGTCGAGACCGTCACATCGGCGCTCATCCGGGCCGACGACGTCCGCGCGAGGTTCTCGGTCGCGATCGTCGACGAGATGCGCGTGCAGTGGCCGCTGGGTGCGGCGGTGGGTGCCTCGGTAATCATCACTGTCTTCGGCGCGGAGATCATGGGCCTGGCCGAGCTCGCCGTGTTCCTGGGGCCCCTGCTGGTCACGCAGGTGGCCTTCCGGCGGGACGCCAAGATCCGCGCCACCTACCTGCAGACCGTGCGGTCGCTGGCCCGCGTCACCGAGGTAGCCGGCTACGTGGAGGCCGGCCACTCGCGGCGGGTCAGCCGGCTTGCCGTCGCCGTCGGCCGCGAGCTTGGCATGCACGAGCGTGACCTGCTGCAGGTCGAGTACGCGGCGCTCATGCACGACATCGGCCAGCTTTCCCTCCGTGACCCGATCCCGGGCGGGGCGACCGTCCTGGTCTCGGCGGCCGACCAGCAGCGGATAGCCGAGCTCGGCGCGGAAGTGATCCGGGAGGCCGGCGTGCTGGAAGAGGTTGCCGAGCTGGTGCGCTGCCAGAGCTGGCCAGCGCAGGGCCACAACCCTGACCCCCCGATTGGCAGCATGATCATCCGGGCTGCCAACACGTTCGACGATCTCGTGGGCGCCTCCACCGATCGCGAGCGCTCGGCGACGGCGCTGGACAGGATGCGCCTGGATCCGATCGGCTACGACAGCCACGTCGTGGTGGCGCTGACGGAGGTTGCGGGCAGGCGGCTGGCCTGGCGCCTGTAGAGTTCCGGGCGTGCTCGAATCGGTTCTTGTAGCCAATCGTGGCGAGATAGCCAGGCGCGTGCTGGCCACCGCCAGGCTTCTCGGCGTCCGGTCAGTCGCGGTGTACTCCGAGGCCGACGCTGACCTCCCGTTCGTCAGGGAGGCCGACGAGGCCGTGCTCATCGGGCCGGCCGCGCCCGCTGCCAGTTACCTCAACGGCGAGGCGATCATCGCCGCCGCCAGGGCGACCGGCGCCCGGGCCGTGCACCCCGGTTACGGGTTCCTGGCCGAGAACCCTGAATTCGCCGCGAGCGTGATCGCGGCCGGCCTCACCTGGGTGGGTCCGTCGCCGGACTCGATGACCCAGATGGGCGACAAGATCAATGCCCGGAACCTGATGGAGCAGGCCGGAGTGCCCGTGTCGGCCGGAACCCGCGAGCCGGTGGTGGACGTCGAGGCCGCCCTGGCGGCGGCCGAGCAGATCGGCTACCCGGTCATGATCAAGGCCTCGGCGGGCGGCGGCGGCATCGGGATGAGCGCGGCCGCCGACGCCGACCAGCTCAGGGCCGGGTTCGAGACCGCGCGCACCAGGGCCGAGCGGTTCTTCGGCAACCCGGCCATCCTGCTCGAGCGGTACGTCGCCCGAGCCAGGCACGTGGAGGTGCAGATCCTGGGCCTGGCAGACGGGACCGTGCTGGCGCTCGGCGAGCGGGACTGCTCGGTCCAGCGCCGGCACCAGAAGGTCGCCGAGGAGACCCCGTCGCCGGGCGTCAGCCCGAAGCTGCGGGACCGGATGCTCGCGGCGGCGGTCCAGGCAGGCCAGACCGTGCATTACATCGGCGCCGGGACGGTGGAGTTTCTGGTCGACGTCGCCGCGCAGGACTTCACGTTCCTGGAAATGAACACCAGGCTGCAGGTCGAGCATCCGGTGACAGAGCTGGTCACCGGAATCGACCTGGTCGAGCAGCAGTTCCTGATCGCAGACGGCCAGCCGCCCAGCTTCGATCCGGCCCGGCTGGTGCCGTCGGGGCATGCACTGGAGCTGCGGATCTACGCCGAGGACTCCAAGCGGTTCCTGCCGAGCCCTGGCCTCATCGAGGAATGGGCCGAGCCGTCAGGACCCGGCGTCCGGGTGGACGCCGGCTACGCCGCGGGCAACCGGGTGACGCCGTACTACGATCCGCTGCTGGCCAAGCTGTGCGTGCACGGGGCAGACCGGGCGCAGGCAGTCGACCGGGCGGCGGCCGCGGTCGCGGCGTTCCGGATCAGCGGCCCGAAGACCAACCTGCAGTTCCACGCAGAGCTGCTGGAGTCGGCAGAGTTTCGCAGCGGCGATTACGACACGTCGCTGATTGGCCGACTGCGCCCGTAACCGGCCTGGTGGCGGCGATGATGGTGCGCAACACGTGACAGCGAGGAGAAGCAGGTGGCTGAGGTCCGCGCCGAGATGGTGGCCAACGTCTGGAAGGTCGTGGCCGCGGAGGGTGACTCTGTCGCCGACGGCGACACGCTGGTGATCCTCGAGTCCATGAAGATGGAGATCCCGGTGCTGGCCGAGGACTCCGGCACGATTACCAGGCTGGCCGTGGCCGAGGGCGACGTCGTGCAGGAGGGCGACCTGATCGCCGTCATCGAGTAGGCAGACCCCGTCGGTCAGACGCCCGTGGTCGAGCGCGGGTAGGCGTCCTGCGGATCGGTGACGACGTTGACCAGGTACGGGACTCCGGAGTCGAAGGCGCGGCGCAGTGCCCCTCCGATGCCCGCCGGGTCGGTGACCAGTTCGCCAGCACCGCCGAGGGCCGTCACGACCTGGTCGTAACGGCATCCTGGCTGCAGGTCCGCGGCCACGTCATAGCCGTAGAGGAACCGCATGGGGTGCTTCTCCAGCCCCCAGATGCCGTTGTTTCCGCACACCATCACCACCGGCAGCCCGTGCCTGACCAGCGTGTCGACGTCCATCAGCGAGAAGCCGGCGGCACCGTCGCCGAGCAGCAGCACGACCTGCGCCTGCGGCCGGGCTAGCCGCGCGGCGATCGCGTAGCCGAGCCCGGTGCCGAGGCAGCCATAGGGGCCGGGGTCCAGCCAGCAACCCGGCTGCTGCGGCTCGAGATACTTGCCCGCGTAGCTAACGAAGTCGCCGCCGTCCCCGATGACGACCGCGTCCGGCTCCAGCTGGGCGGTGAGCTCGCCGTAGATCCGCAGCGGGTGGGCAGGCTGCGCGTCGCTGCGCAGCAGCCCGGCATCCGCTTCAGCCGCCTGCTGGCAGGCCTGCCGGAGCCTGGGCAGCCAGTCCGCCGCGCGCCGCGGGCTGCCGGCACCGGCCGCGTCAGCCAGGTCCGCGAAGAACGCGGCGAGGTTACCGGCGGCGCTGCCGGCTAGCTCGCAGTGCGTGGCCAGCTGGTCCTTGGCATCAGCCACGTGCACGACTCTCGCAGCCGGGGCACCATCCCGGCCGCCGAAGCGGCCGTAGCCGAGCCGGAAGTCCAGCGGCGCGCCCGCCACGATCACGAGGTCTGCCTGACCAAGCGCGATCGCGCGTGCCCTGGTCACCAGCAGCGGGTGACCGCCCGGCAAGATCCCTCGCCCCTGCCCGTTCGCGATGACAGGCAGCCCCAGGCTCTCGGCTGCCGCCCGTGCTGCGTGCTCGGCGCCATCCAGCCACACATCCGACCCCAGTACCAGCACCGGGCGCTCAGCCTCCGCGAGCAGCCGCGCGATGCCCTCGACCGCCTCGGGGTCGGGCCTTTCACCGGCCTGGTCCGCTGCTGCACCCTGCGGTGACCGCACTCGGCCCGGAGGCGGCCGTTCTCCCTCTAGCCGCAGGGCTTGGTCGGTCACCGCCCCGAACACCGCCTCCAGGCTTATGTCGAGGAACACCGGCCCGCGGTGCCGGGCCGAGGCCAGCGCGAACGCCTCGTCCACTGCCGGGCCGACATCAGCGGGGGAGTGCGCCGTCCACGCGCGCTTTGTCACCGGCGCCAGCAGCGGCGGGTGGTCGAGTTCCTGAAGGCTGCCTGACCCCCACCGGCTGTCCGGCGCGCGCCCGGCAAGGACAACCAGCGGCGTGCCGTTGAAATGCGCCGTCGTGATCGCGCTGACGCCGTTGGTGACGCCAGGACCCGCAGTGAGCACGGCCAGGCCGGGGGAGCGGGTCAGCCGCGCTGTCGCCTCGGCCGCGAACACTGCCGTCTGCTCGTGCCGCACGTCCACGATGCGCATCGGCGGATCTGCCTTGACTGCCCCGTCATAGAGCGGGAACACGTGCCCGCCGGACAGCGTGAACATCGTCTGCACGCCGTGCCGGCGGGCTGCCCCGACTGCCCGGGCTCCGCCGTGCGCTGGCTGCTGGTCCGCGCTCATGCCGCGACGTTACCAGCAGGTAGCCATACCCGGCAGCCGCCGGTCACGGCCGTGTGCGGGGCCACCGTCGGCGATGACCTTGTCTGGGCGCGCTGGTGGCCCGGGCCGCACGGCGGCGGTGCGGCACGGCGGCGGTACCGCCCGGCCGGCTCGGCGGCCAGCTGACCCTCGGCGGCGACACCCGGCGGTCCTGACGGGGAATGCGGACGTAACCGGCTGGTCCGCGCGGCTGTCATGATGGCTGTGTGCCTACGCTGACCGACCTCGCCCGCCGGGCCGGGCTCCACGGCCAGGACCTGGACTGGCTGCATGCGCTGCTGTCCGACTGGCAGCTGCTGGCCGACCTGTCGTTCGCCGATCTTGTGCTGTGGGCACCGCTTGCGGAGGGCGGCTGGCTGGCGCTGGCGCAGATGCGGCCGACCACTGCGCCGACCGCGCTGGCTGAGGACGTGGTCGGCAGCGTGCGGTCGGGCAGCGATCAGCTCCCGCTGGTAACGGCCACGGAAGAGCGCAGGATCTGCCGGGAAGGCGACCCGGAGTGGACTAGGGGCATCCCGGTCAGGCACGAGATCATCCCGGTCATGGCGCGCGGCCGCGTCATCGCCGTTATCGAGCGCTCCACCAACCTGAGCGCGGCTCGCACGCCAAGCCGTCTTGACCTCGCCTACCTGCGCGCGGCCGATGACCTGGCGCGGATGGTCGCGGCCGGCCTGTTCCCCAGCCCCGGCGAGGAGCCCGCGCTGGTCAGGTCGCCCAGAGTCGGCGACGGCCTGGTGCGGCTGAACCGCTCCGGCCGCGTCGCCTATGCCAGCCCGAACGCGCTGTCCGCCTACCGGCGCCTGGGCCTGACCGCGGACCTGGTCGGCAAGCCGCTGGCCACGCTGACGGCGAAGCTGTGCGCGAGCCGGGAGGCCCGCGACGACTCGCTGATGCTGGCGGCCAGCGGCCGCGCTCACGCCGAGACGGAAGTAGAAAACAACGGCGCTGTCGTTCAGCTCCGGACGATCCCGCTGATCGTGGACGACGCTCGGTCCGGAGCGCTGATCCTGCTGCGGGACGTCACCGAGCTGCGTCACCGCGAGCGGGAGCTGATCAGCAAGGATGCCACCATCAGGGAGATCCACCACCGGGTGAAGAACAACCTTCAGACGGTCGCGGCCCTGCTCCGGCTCCAGGCCAGGCGGCTGCGGGCACCGGAGGCCAAGTTCGCGCTCGAGGAGGCCGTACGCCGGGTGGGCTCGATCGCCATGGTGCACGAGACGCTGTCTCACGTGCCGGACGAGGTCGTCGACTTCGACGAAATCGCCGGCCGGGTCGCGATGATGGCCGGCGAGGTCTCGGCGCCCGAGGCGCGCGTGACGCCGACACTGCTCGGCGAGTTCGGCCAGCTATCGTCGGCCATCGCGACGCCGCTGGCGCTGGTACTGACCGAGCTCATGCAGAATGCGCTGCAGCACGGCCTCGCTGGCCCGCAGCATGCGGCTCAGGGCTTCCTTGAGGTCGTAGCCCGGCGAGGGGAAGGCATGCTCACAGTCACCGTGGCCGACAACGGAATCGGTCTTCCCGACGACTTTGACCTGGAATCCGCGTCCAGCCTCGGCCTGCAGATCGTCCGCACGCTCGTGCTCACCGAACTCGACGGCCGGCTGGAGGTCGGGCCCCGCGCCGGAGGCGGCACCGAAGTTCGGGTGGAACTACCGCTCGATGAACCGGAGAAGCGCGAGCCGCCTGAGGAAGGTCCTGGCTCGGCCACGGTCGCCCGGGCAGCCGGACGGGAGTGAGTCAGCGGGCTGCGGCCCGTTTCCCCAGATGATGCAGTTCCCCCGAGAACCCCGTTCCTGACGACTGCGGCAGGAACGCATACAGAGGGCCTGCCCGCCAGGGGCAGGCCCCGCATGCGGGATCAGGCGTTGGCGCGCGCCGCGACCCTGGTGCGGCGCTTCAGCGCGCGCCGCTCGTCCTCGCTCAGCCCGCCCCAGACGCCAGCGTCCTGGCCGCTGTCCAGCGCCCACTGCAGGCAAGGCTCCATAACCTTGCACCGCTGGCATACGCGCTTGGCCTCGTTGATCTGCGTAATCGCAGGCCCGGTGTTGCCGATCGGGAAGAACAGCTCCGGGTCTACATCACGGCAGGCGGCGTGGTGACGCCAGTCCATGAGGTCCACTCCTCTGCGAGGTCCAGGGCCCTAGCGGGGTCCCTGCGGCACTCCGTCGTGCTTGTGAACGATTTCACGAGCTATGTTATATGTCTGTTTAGGTACGGTCTTGGACTGATCTCGTAGGTCATGCTCCCCGGCTGGCTTGCGCTACCCTGGGATGGCTCTGGGTTGCCAGGACGTTCGTCCCGGCATTGCTCCTAAAGTCGTCAGGTCGGGCCTGGTGGTACTTCGGGCGCCAGACCTGGCACGGCACGCTCGATCGCACCGTTCATCAGGAGCGTTACAACCCTCTCAAGGCCGGCGATCAACCGCAAGAGGCTTGGGCAAAGGTTCGGCAGGATTTCGGTGTCAGATCAGTCACATTGCGGGCATCAGCGCCTGCTGATGGCTATGCACAGCGCCCTGAAGGCCCACTGTTTGGCAGCTGTTAATCAGCTATATAAGGACGTTCTCGCTATTTGCGATTTCAGGAGAACGCGGGGATAAGCGCAGTGGGTCTGGCGCCGGGGGCGCCAATTCCGATAATCCGACCACCCGCAGGGCGTCAGGCACCGCCCGGAACCGGACATTCTCCGCCTCGCCCATGTACTCGCCGTCGACCTGGAACGCGACCGGCCGGCCAGCCTCCAGCACGATCTCTGCCAGGTCATGGCCGGTGACGACGCCGCCGCCGCTGGGTGGCACGCGCCGGTCGGACAGCATCTGCCGGAGAACCCATAGCGTGGCCGGGGTGCTGAGACTGCGGAGCGCGAACAGGTCGAGCCCGGTATCGAAGCCGGCGTCCGGATTGGTGTTGACGGGCTTGCGGCCAAGATAGGTCCATGGCGCCGAATTCGACACTATGCACTGGTATACGGGCTCGGTGCTGAGATCTGCCGGAGTGCAGATGGTTATGGCCGGATGGCGCCGGTCGGTGACGCGGTAGTACTGCCGCAGCGCGGTCATTGTGTAAAGGGCGGGCGTCACAACCTGCCCATGTGCCCGGCGGCCTTCTACCGCGCGGACCACCTCGGCGTCGAGGCCCAGGCCCGCGTTGAAGGTGAAGTAGCGGCCATTGGCCATGCCAAGCCCAATGCGCCGCTCGCGGCCGTTGGCAAGGTCCTCGATAATCTTGGCGACCGCGTCGATCGGGTCGTCGGGCAGCCGCAGCGAGCGGGTGAAGACGTTGGCATTCCCGCCGGGCAGCGCCGCGAGGGCAGGCAGCTCGTCGGCGGTCGCCGTAGGCGGATCGGGAGGGTCCGCGATGGCCTGGCCATGCTGCTGGCTGACCGCGGAGTCCTGGCCGCCGGTCATCAGCCCGTTGACGGCCTCGTTCACCGTGCCGTCTCCGCCCAGCGTCATCAGGAGGCCGAATTTGTCAGCGGCTGCACTTGCGGCGAGCCTGGTGGCGTCGCCCCGGTAACGTGTCTGCACGACCTCAAGGTCGACGGCCGATGACAGGGCCCGGACAATGACATCCCGGCGGGGTCCGGTTGTGGAGGTGGCGTGTGGGTTCACGATCAAAAGCGCGCGCACGGGCCCAGGCTAGTCAGGCCGTCGGCCAGCCCGCTTCCGGGGCCCAGCAGCGCGGCGGATCGAACGCAGG
>DASPWG010000110.1:0-8480 GCA_035621915.1 Streptosporangiaceae bacterium | reverse complement strand
CTCCTGGCTGGAGAGCCAGCAGTGCACGGTCGGCCAGGCTCGCGGGCCGAGGATCTGGAGGGGAACCCGTAATGGGCGAGATAGCATCTGAGGCCATCGTCGCGCGCCTGGCCGACTGGGCAATCGACGGTCTTCGGTCTGCCGGTGATGTGGGGCCGGCATCCCGGTACGCGGCCACGATCCGACAGGCAGCGCGGCGCGCCCGGAACGGGCGGACATGACCGCGCAGCGTAAGCTTGCGCCATGGAGCCCATGGGGGCTCATTACCGAGCCCAGCGGGCTGTCCCCGACGGTGCCGCGGCTGTCAGTGCGGCGCGCCAGGCGGCGGAGCCTGATGGCGCGGCAGCGGGTGATGTCGGCCCACTAGCGCACGCGGCGCTGTTCTACTCTGCGCTGCGCGAGTACGCCAGCGCGGTCGGCAGCTTCGTAACGGCAGGCTTGCGCTCACGCGACGCCGTCATGGTCGCGGTGCCAGGTACCCAGGCCGAGGCGCTTCGCGACTTCCTGGGTGCCGATGCGGAGCAGGTTGCCTTCGTGGACATGGCGTGGCTCGGCCGCAATCCCGCGCGCATCATCCCTGCGATCCGCGCGTTTGCCGAGGCGCATCCTGGACAGCTTGTGCGCTATGTCGGCGAGCCATCCTGGCGATCTCGGTCCGCCGCGGAGCAGGCGGAGGTCATGCGGCACGAGGCGCTGCTCAGCCTGGCTTTCGCGGGGTCAGAAGTCTGCATTCTGTGTCCGTACGAGGCGGCGCTCGATCAGGGAGTGCTCGCCGGTGCCGAGCGGACGCACGAGGCGCTGATGCGCAACGGCAGCTGGGAACCTAGCCGGTCCTACGCCGGCCCTGGCCGGGTGCATCGCCAGGACGCTCCGCTGCCGGAGCCGCCGGCAGGCCTGCGGGTGCTGACCTACCGCGAGGACCCGGCGGCGGCGCGGGCCTTCGCCAGGGATCAGGCGAGAGCGGCCGGCCTGCGTGAGCCCCGGCTTACCGATCTGGTGATTGCGGTTGGCGAGCTGGCGGCCAATACCCTGCGGCACACCAGCGGAACCGGCACGGTGCGGGTCTGGGCCACCGCCTTGGAAGTGATCTGCGAGGTGCACGACAGCGGCCACATCAGGGACGCGCTGGCCGGTCGGCGGCTCCCTGCAGCCGATGCCGGGCGCGGGCACGGCCTGTGGGTAGTCAACCAGGTCTGCGATCTTGTCGAGATGCGCACCGGCAGCGGCGGCACCACGTTCCGGCTGCATATCGCCGTTGGCGACTGACACCCGCGGCCTGCTCGAAAGAGCGTATGTTGTGCGAATGCGCCCCGTCGTTGAGTCGATGGTAGCGGTGACCTACGTCAGAGACATCGATGCCTCGCGCGCCTTCTATGAGCTGCTCGGGTTCTCCGAGCAGCGCGCCGGGCAGGCGCGGAACTCGGCATGGCTCGCGCTTTACAGCGGCAAGCAGCGGCTGCTGCTGACCGCTACTAGCCCGCCGCTGGACATCCCGCGGCTGCCGCTGGCGTTCTACTTCTTCTATCCCGACCTGGAGTCGGTGCTCGCCGTGCTGGAGGCTAACGGCGTACCAGTGACCAGGCTGGGGCACGCCCCGCACGCGCTCGGGGGCGAGGCCAAGGTTAACGACCCAGACGGCAATACCGTGTTGCTCGGTCAGCCGGTGCGCTCGCCATCGCGGCCTGCGGCAGAAGACGAGGAGGAGTCGCGGTTCTCCCTGCTGCGCGAGGCGGCCGCGCTGGTCGAGGCCAGAGGCGGCATCACGGCGGACTGCCAGGTAGCTGAGACTGGCGCGCAGCCGTGCACGCGCCAGGCCGAGGTCCGCATTGCAGACAACACTGGCAGCGCGATCTGGGCCTGCATGCCGCACGCCGAGGAGATCCTGGTCATGGTCCCCGGCGCCTTCGTGGCAGCCGAGCAGGACCAGGGCATTGCCGCGTACCTGGTGCGCCGCCGCGGCTAGATCGCTGCGCAAAACGGACCGTCGCGGGCCTGCTGCGGAGGTCGCCGGAGCGGTAAGATTCGGCACAGGTCGTCGGGCCCATCCAAGGCGGGGTCGGCTCACGAAGGTCTTTAGCCAGCCGACACCAGCCCCAAGGCTGGCGACCACAGGTGGTGAGCCGATTGTCAGCACAGCCGTTCGAAATCAGCGAGGTCGGCGGCCTGCCGATCGTGGCGGGCCCCGAGGAGATCGACATCCGCAATGCGGGGGAACTGCGGTCTGCGCTGCTGACGGCGGGCGCGACGAGCCCGGTCGTGGTAGTTGACCTTTCTGACACCGAGTTCTGCGACTCGAGCGGGCTTAACGTACTGGTCAGGGCGCTGAAACGGGCACAGGCTGATGGCGGAGAGGTGCGCCTGGTCGCCACCAGGCCGGCGGTGCTGCGCATCCTCGGCGTCACGGGGATTGGCAGCATGTTCCGGGTGCACGCGAATCTCGACGAGGCCCTGGCGCACAAGGCCAGCGACGCCGGGAGCAGCCAGGTCAGCGCCCAGTGCTGACAGCCAGACCGCACTGAACCGGTTCGCGGCGCTGCCTGCCTGCTAGCTGACGAGGCAGGGGTTGGCGTGGCGTCGGATGGGTAGCTAGCCCCTCCGACGCATTGCCTGCACTCCTATCAGCAGAAAAGGAATATAACCCGCTATGGCTGACAAGGTGCTCGAGGAACTGCTGGTGTCCTCCGAGGTTCAGACGGCACGTGACCGGCTGGACGATTACGAGACCGCTGAGGCCGCCGCCAACCAGAATCCAGAAGGCGAGGAGGAGCTAGCAGAGCTTCGCGACGCGCTGATCGAGATGCCCGGCGCGGTCCGGATGCTTCTGGAGGCAATTGACCGAGCGGGCGCGAGCGCGGGCGAGCCGCAGTACGACGCTCCGCTCTGACCGGCGCCGAGCCGAGCGTGGCGCGGGGCCCGCGCGGCTCAGGCCGGCCCAGGACCGAACTGGCTGCGGTCGATCCGGCCGGCGACGAGGTCAGTCGCGATGTCCCTGACCTTCCTGTTGGTGCTCTGCGAGATTCGGCTGAGTTCCTTGAAAGCCACCTCGGGATGACAGCCGTACTCAGCGACCAGGATGCCCTTGGCCTGTTCGATCACGGCACGGGACTCCAGGGCAACCTGCAGGTTGGCGACCAGCTGACGGCAGTTGCGGTAGGCGGCGGCGTTGCGGATCGCCACTCCGCCCTGGGCCGCGAACAGCAGCGCCAGATCCTGCCCGGCGCCAGCGAAGGCGTCCTGGCCCCCGCCGTATACGGCCAGCGCACCGCCCGGCTTGTGGTCGGTGCGCAGCGGCAGTACCAGGCAGCTGTCAAGGCCCATCCCGGCCATCGCGGCGCACACCGCTGGCCAGCGCTGCTCCAGGCCCGTGTCGTCGATCCGGCGCGCTTCACCATGCCTGATCGCCTCGGCCACCGGCCCAGTGCCCGACTGCAGCTGGGTGCGGTGCAGGTCGGCGACGGTGGCCGGAGACCCGGTGAAGACCCAGCTTGTATCGCTGGCAGCCACGACACCGGCCGCCACGCTGCCTGGAATGAGCTCGAGCGCGAGCGTGGTCAGCTCGTGCAGCGGCGTGTCGGAACCCTCGTCATCGAGCATGAGCCGGGCGAGCTCTGCGACTCGCTCGGCAAGCTGCCTGGTCAGCCGAACCATCTGTCCCCTTTAACGTCCTCCCGGCGCTGATGACGCCGGCGATTTGGCTCAGCTACCCTCGAATCGGCGCCTGTCACATAACGCGATGCGTGACCATCTGCTCCTGGCGGTCGCCTTGACCGGGACCTGCGCGCCACACTTGACTTGGCTTGCTGAACTCCGCCATCGCCCTAGCCGTGGCGGCGTTACTCAGTCGTGACGAGCTTTCGTCACGAATATGAACAGGGAAAGCTGACGAATAGTACATATGATAGGAAACGAGCCTAGTCCGGCCAGTGCCCAGCTGCCGGCGGACCGGATGCGCGTCTTGCTCATCGAGGACGATGACGGTGACGCGCTCCTAGTGGATGAGCTTCTGCTGGACGCGGGTGCCCCCTTCGCGCTCCGCCGCGCCCGGACCCTTGCCGACGCAGGCAAGGCAATTGACGGCGTTGGCTGCGTCCTGCTTGACCTCGAACTGCCGGACTCGCGCGGCCTGCACGGCGTGAGCTGGCTGCGGGAGAACGCCCCTGGCCTGGCGGTAGTCGTGCTTACTGGGCTGGCCGACGAGCACCTGGGCGCGGAGGCTGTCCGGGCCGGTGCACAGGACTACCTGGTCAAGGGCCAGGTTGATGGTTTCCTGCTGCAGCGGGTAGTTCGTTACGCCGTGGAGCGTCGGCGTGCTGAGGAGACTCAGCGCCAGCTTGCCGAGGCGCGCCTGTACGCGGCGGAAAACGCCAGGCTCGAGCGCGGCCTGCTGCCGTCCCCGGTGCTCTCCGACCCGCGGATCGCCGTCACCGCCCGGTACCGGTCAGGCGGCCAGCAGATGCTGCTCGGCGGCGACTTCTACGACGTCGTGCAGGCCGCGGACGGATGGGTGCACGCAGTGGTCGGCGACGTGTGCGGGCGCGGGCCGGACGAGGCGGCGCTCGGCGTTTGCCTGCGGGTGGCGTGGCGGACCATGGTGCTCGCCGGCCGGCCGGTGGCGGAAATACTGTCCACGATCCAGCAGCTGCTGGAGCACGAGCGGCAGCATGACCGGCTGTTCGTGACCCTGTCCATGCTCTCGGTGGCGCCGGACCGCAGTACCGGCCGCCTCTACCTGGCCGGCCATCCGCAGCCAGTCCTGATGACAGCCGAGCAGGTGACCGAGCTGCAGGCTCCGGTAAGCCTGCCGCCCGGCATCAGCGACTCGGCGCGGTGGCCTGCCACCGAGGTGCAGCTCGGCAGCGCGTGGTCGGTGATGATGTACACCGACGGCCTCATCGAGGGCAAGGTCGGCACCGGGCCGGAGCGGCTCGGCAGCGACGGGCTCATCAAGCTCGTCGAGAAGGCCCGTGCTCAGATGCCAGCCGCGCCCGGCGCCGCCGGCGGCCAGGAGAACGAGCGCATCGTCGACGCGGTCATCAGCCAGGCGCGCGAGCTGAACGGCGGTGAGCTCGACGATGACCTGGCGGTCCTGGTGATCAGCTGCTCGGATCCCGCGGCCACATGAGCAGCCTGGGGGTACCCGGCGACGGTGAACGATCGCCGGACGCGGGTGAAGCCAGGCCCGGATACACGGCCGTCGGCAGGGCCGTCAGGGAGCCTGCCGCCCGCCTGGCGCTGGCGGCTGAGCAGGCAGCGGCGCGCTGGCCGCTGGGGCGTATCGCGGCCGTGGCGGTGGCCGGCATGGCGCTGTTCTCGATAGCCGCCATCGTCGTCGGCGGCGTTGCGCTGGCAGGCCTGGCGACGGCCAGGAATCGGGTGGAGAACGTGCTCGATCCGGCCGGTCTTGCCAGCCGCCAGCTTGCCTACTCCCTGGTCAACCAGGAGACCGGCGTTCGCGGCTACCTGCTGAGCGCGAACCCGTCGTTCCTCGCGCCGTATTACAGCGGCCAGGCAATCCAGGTTCGGCAGGTCAGCGAGCTGCGGCGGCTGACAGCTGGGCTGCCGGCCGCGCACGCAGAGCTGGTGCTGCTGCAGGCCAGGGTGAACCTATGGCGCGCCCAGTACGCCGTGCCGTCGATAGCCCAGGTGCGCAAGGTCGGAAAGCCGGTCGTCAGCCCGGATATCGCGACGGGCAAGGCGCTGTTCGACAGCCTGCGACAGCCGCTGTACGCGCTCGAGGCCGATATCGGCAAGGCGAGGCACCAGGCGGCCGCGACGCTCAACAGCTCGGCGGGCACGCTGGACACCGCGTGCATCACGATCGCGGTCCTCCTGCTGCTGATCGTGGCCGCCGTGGCCGTCGGCCTGCAGGCGGTCGCTATCAGGCCGCTGACCAGGCTGGCCGGTGAGGCACAGGAGGTGGCTGCGGGCGACTTCGGGCATGAGGTGACGCCGAACGGGCCGCGCGAGGCCGCCAACCTAGCTGTTGCCGTGAACCGGATGCGCGAGCGGATCCTTAGCGAGCTGTCCGCGGTCCAGACAGCGAACTCGGCCCTGCGGACAAGAGCGCAGGACCTGGAGCGCTCCAACGCCGAGCTCGAGCAGTTCGCGTACGTCGCCTCGCATGACCTGCAGGAGCCACTGCGGAAAGTAGCGAGCTTCTGCCAGCTGCTGCAGCGCCGGTATGTCGGGCAACTCGACGCCCGCGCTGACCAGTACATCGAATACGCGGTGGACGGCGCGAAGCGGATGCAGGTGCTGATAGATGACCTGCTGGCCTTCAGCAGGGTCGGCAGGCTGGACCGCGAGCCCGCACTCATATCGTGCGCCAGCGCGGTCTCGGCCGCCCGGACGAACCTCGCGGCCGAGGTCAGGAAATCTGGCGCGGTCATCGAGACCGCCGACCTGCCCGTCGTCCGGGCCGAATTCTCGCTCATCACATCGCTGTTCCAGAACCTAATTGGCAACGCGATCAAGTTCCGCTCGCAGGAGCCGCCGCGCATCGTGATCTCGGCGCAGCGGCTGGAAGCGTTCTGGCTTTTCACGGTCGCCGACAACGGGATTGGTATAGAGCCGGAGTACGCAGATAAAATATTCGTGATCTTCCAGCGTCTGCATGATCGCGCTACCTATACCGGAACAGGCATCGGCTTGGCAATGTGCCGGAAGATCGTCGAGTATTACGGTGGCAAGATCTGGCTGGAAACCACGGCCAGCCCGGGAGCAACGTTCTGCTTCACCTTGCCGATACCGCCCGAGGGTGAGGAGACCGGCTGAGATGGCCGACCGTGGTGGCCCTGAGCCTGCCGACGTGCTGCTGGTCGAGGACGATCCAGGCGATGTCCTGATGACCAAGGAGGCGTTCGAGCACTACCGGATCCGCAATCCCCTGCACGTGGTCGGTGACGGCGAGCGGGCCATGCAGTTCCTGCGGCGTGATGGCGATTACAGCGAGGCGCCAAGGCCAGGGCTGATCCTGCTCGACCTCAACCTGCCCAGGCGGAACGGCCTGGAAGTGCTGGCCGACCTGAAGTCCGACTCGGACCTGCTGTCGATCCCGGTCGTCGTGCTGACGACGTCGCAGGCGGAAGAAGACATCTTGCGGAGTTACGCGCTGCACGCTAATGCGTACATCAGCAAGCCCGTGGACTTCGACCGGTTCACCGACGTGATCCGGCAGATCAACAAGTTCTTCCTCGTGCTGGTGCAGCTGCCCAACTAACGCGGTGTTAGCTGGGGCTCCGTGTTTGACCTCGTCCGCTTGCGGTATCTGTGGGCCAGTGCGCGGATCCCTGCCGCGGCACGCGGAGTGGGCGGAGTTGGTCCCATGAAGGTGACAACGGCCCTGACGCTGGTAGCCTCCGGCGCCATCCTCGCCCTTGCAGTGCACGGGCACCTGCCGTACTTCAACCTGAATGCGGCCGGCTGGGTGATCATGCTGGTCGGCATCGCTGGGCTCTTCATACCACCCGGAACCCAGCGCTGGATCCGGGAACGCCTGATCATGCTGGACGGCAGGTTCGGCCCGGCCGTCGAGGCGGGCAGGCGCAAGTACTCACGGTTGCTCATGCCCGCTGGCGTGCTGGTAGACGACGGAGAGGACCTGCCCGTCGCCGGCGCCATCATCGAAGAGCAGATCGTGCAGCAGTAGTCTTCGCGTGCACTCCGGGCACCCTGCAGATATGCGGTATGTCTGATCCAGCCGAACGTTTGCCCTGCTACAGGCGGGTAGGTGAACTATCGGGGGACACACGGCAGCAAGGTTTCCGGGCTTGGAGTAGATGCAGAATGAGCTTGCCAGCGGCGCAGCAACGGGTTCTTGACGGTATCGGTGACCACCTGCGCGCTAGCGAGCCCCGCCTGGCTGCCATGTATGCGATCTTCACGAGGCTTACCAGTTGTGACGGGCGGCCGCGGCGCGAGGAACTGCCTGCCGGGATGGGCCTGCGATCGTCGCGCAGCAGGCTGCGTCATGCGCTCATGGCACGCCGCGCCACGCGTCGGCGGCGGCGAACCAGGAGGCAAGAGCTGCGAGCAGCCGGCGTGGGCGGCGGCACCGTCGTGCGGCTGCTCATCGCGAGTCAGTTCGTCGTGTTCCTGGCCGCGCTCGGCCTGCTGATAGGAGTGGGCGCACACACGGCGCGGGCAGGCTGCTATGCCACCAGCGCCCTGCGCTCGGTAGCGGCGCAGCTGCGCAGCCCGCAGTGTGCGGCCGTAGTCGGCTTCAGCGTCGTGCCGGCCAAGTAGGTTCTCTAGGCCAAAGCAAACAGGGCCGTGGAGCTGTCATTGCCAGTCCACGGCCCTGTTGCTTGCCCGGGGTCTCGGGGCCGCCGGGGGTGTCCCCCGGCGGCCTTGCTAGCGACCCGACGACTCGAGCTGCGGGAGCTGCTGCTGGAACTCCTCGAGGTTCTGGCAGAAGATGCGGTACCCGCGCAGCGCAGTACGCAGCTGCTCGGTGTCGGCCGCGTCGCCGGTACCCGTGC
>DASPWG010000109.1:0-35801 GCA_035621915.1 Streptosporangiaceae bacterium | reverse complement strand
GGCGGTACCCCAGCGGCCTAGTGGCCGAAGGCGAGGACAGCGATCCGGTACACAACCGCGGCCATCGCGATCACGAGGTAGGCCCACATGCCCAGCATCGCGATCCTGCGGCCGAGCGAGATGGGCGCCGGGGCAAGCATGGCCAGCGCCGGCATGCGCCAGTGCTCCTTGCTGGCCGCCTGAGCCTCGGCGCTGGCCTGAGCCTCGGCGCCGGCCTGCGCCTGCGCCGCCACCGGACGCTGGCGGGGGCCATCGGCTGCACCGCGCGAGGCCTGCCGCCTTCTGGCCAGCAGCACGAACCCGGCCAGCGCCGCAAGCGCTACGCCGCTGATCATGATCGTGACGATCTGCCGGGCCGCGATATGCGGAAACACGACGGACGTGACCAGGACCAGGGACAGCGTGATCAGCACGGCGATGACCCCGCCGGTGAACGCGTTCGTCGCCCGGCCGTTCACCCACGGCCCGAGCACGGCCTTGTCGTTGCAGAGCATGAGCAGGAAGACCGTCGCGCTTGGCAGCAGCACGCCGGCCAGCACCTGGACGCCCTCGGTAAACAGGCCGAGCGGTGAACCAGGGATCAGCACGATCGTCGCCGCGCCGGCTATGAGCGCCGCGTACATGACGTAGAAGCCCTTGGCGTTCTTGATCCCGCGATGCAGCGAGTGCTTCAGCCCCAGCACGTCACCGAGCGCATACGCGGTGGACAGCGAGACGGCGAAGGCCCCTATCATCGCGGCATCCAGCAGGGCGACCGCGAACAGCACACCGGCGGCCTTCCCCGCGTAGGCGGCCAGGCCCGCCGCCAGCCCGGCGGCGTCGCCGTAGTGGCCTGCCGCGTGCGTGCCCGCGAAGGCCACGGTCGTCGCGCCCATGATCGCAGCACCGCCGACGATCACGATGACGATGCCGATGACCAGGTCGGCCTTCTCGTACGGGATGAACCGCGGCGTGATCCGCTTGTCGATGACGTAGGACTGCTGGAAGAACAGCTGCCAGGGCGCCACCGTGGTGCCCACGATCCCGATGATCAGGAGCATCACCGTGGCCAGCTGCTTGCTGCCGCCCGGCATGTCGGGCACCACGAAGCCGCTGGCCATCTGCCCGATACCCGGATGCGCCAGGAAGTAGACCGGGATGATCAGCAGCGAGCCGGCGCAGAAGATCATCGCGATCCGCTCGAAGCGGCGGAAGCTGCCGGTCATGGCCGAGGCGACGATGACCAGCGCGGCCAGCAGCACGGCCAGGTCCTTAGGCACGCCCAGGTAGCTGCTGGCGAGCGTGATGCCGATGAACTCTGTGATGATCGTGAGCGCGTTGAGCAGGAACAGGTCGATCACGCTGAACGCGCCCCAGAACTTGCCGAAGCGCTCGAGGATGAGCCTGGCATGCCCGACGCCGGTGACGGCGCCGAGCCTGAGCACCATCTCCTGGTTCACGTACAGCACCGGGATCAGCAGGACGAACGTCCACAGCAGGTGCGTCCCGTAGTTCTGCCCGGCCTGGCCGTAGGTTGAGTACGCCCCGGCGTCGTTGTCCCCGACCATCACGATGAGGCCAGGGCCGACGATGGCTAGCAGCGTCTTCAGCTTGGCCGAGACCGTGCTGCGCGCGGCCGTGTCATCGACGGCAATGGTGCCGAGCGCACCGCGGATGTCGCCCACGTGCGCCGAGTCGAGCGCGGCACCGCGAACGTCTCGCGTGGTCGAGGTCAGGGCAGACCACCCCTTTCGCGCCGCGCCGGAAGCGGCGGATTGGGGGGCACGCGCGGCACAAGGCGGCTAGCGCGGGGCCAGAAGGCCAGAGTCAGGGTCTATGCGCGTGCCCGGGACAGGCAGGGAAAGCGGCAAGAGGGCCATTTTCGGCCCGGACTATCGTGGTCCATCTCTCGCCTCCTTCTGTCCGCGGCCGGAGGACCGCCTCCGGCCGAGCATGACGCAGCGCGGGCGACCTCACGGGAGGGCAGTTTCCAGGACCAATGCCTGGCCAGGCCACCCCCTCGTTAGAGCTTTGGCACTCCACGGCGTAGCGGGGGCGGGGGCCCGCGCAGCCACTTGGCCTCACCCCTTACTCCGGGGAGAGGTGTCCTGATCCGGAGCGTCTCTCGACGGGTGGGATCAGTGGCCTGTGTCCTTGGAGACGCCTCACCGAACAAGGTGTCCGTTATGCAACCTTATTGAGGATGCCTGCTGCGACACTGCGCTGTCAACCCAGGCACGCGCGCTGACCTGGGCGCTCGTCCGCCTTAGTCATTGCTTGCCGTGGCGAGAGTCCGGTGGCTCGGCCGCCTCGCGCCGACGCCAGTCCTCCGGCAGCGCGAACTCGAGCACGTCGTCGACCGTGATTAGGCCGATCACTTTCCGCTGGTCGTCAACGACCGGAATTGTGATCAGGTTGTAGTCGCTCATCAGCACCGCGACGTCCACGACGTCGGTGTCGGCGCCGACACGGACCGGGTCGTCGTCGCAAACCTCGGCGACAGGCAAGCCAGCGGCGGCCTGGATCAGCGAGACGAGCCTGGCGACTCCGCGCAGGCGCCCGCGCTCGTCCAGGAGGTGCACGCTGGTCAGCGCTTCGGGCTGCATCGCAACCGCACCGGCGACAGTGACCAGCGCATCGCCGACGGTCGCATCGGCGGGCACCGACACGAAATCCACTCCCATCAGGCCGCCGGCGCTCGCCGGGTTGAAGCCCAGCAGGGTGAGTACCTTGACGCGCTGGCCGGGCGGAAGCAGGTCGATCACGGGCTGGCGGCGACGCTGCGGCAACTCGGCGATGGCGTCAGCCGCGTCGTCGGCCCGCATCCTGGCCATTACCTCGGCGACCTCGGCGTCGGTCCTGGCGCCGAGCAGCCTGGTGGCGAGATCCTCGTCGAGTTCCTCGAATACGTCCGCCTCCAGTTCAGGGTCGGCATGCACGTTCTCGAGGATCTCGCTCTCCTCCTCCTTCGAGGCCCCTTCCAGCAGGTCGGCGATCTGCGCTGGCTTGAGCCTGCGAATCCGGCCGAAGGGCCGCCGCGACAGCGCGCTGAGGCGGTGACCGATCAGCGGCTCGAACTTGGCCCACTCGCGGAACGGGTGTGCCCTGCCCTCGGCCGCCAGCCCGCCAAGCAGCCGCCTGCTCCGCCGGTGGCTGTCCACGCCGGTCACCGCCCACTCCCCGCTGACCTGCGCCAGCTCCAGGTCGGCGGCCCGGATCAGGTGAGCGCTCTCCACGTCGAGCAGGCGGTGCCCGAGCACGTCGGCGCGCAGCAGAACCTCGCCGTCCCTGCGCTCGAACTGACGCAGCGACAGCCTGGCGCTAGTGAGCCGCAGCTCGGCCTGGCCCAGGCCCGCCACCTGGTCGACTGGCACGAACAGCGCCCGGCCGCCGACCGTCACGACCAGGCCAGTGACCACCGGGTAGTCGTCACCGCGCAGCCGCACGATGACGTCGGAGAGCCGCCCGATGGACCCGCCGCCCGAGTCGGTCACCGGACGGCGGAGCAGCTCCGACAGGTGCAGCGGCCGCAGACCGCCGGCCCGCCCTGTGCCGCCTGGACCGGGGGAGCCGGATGTGGTGCTCATCTGACTGCCTTTCCGCGGGCCGGTCGCAGCGGTCCGGCCCGTTTAGCTAGTGGTACCCCGCCCACCGGGCATCAGCCTGCCATGACGTGAGCGGCCCGGCCACCGGCATGCGCAGTCCGGACAAGTCGGGCCGCCAGCTACCCTTGTCTGCGCCAGAAGGTCTTGCGAGACCGGATTCTTCGTGCTCGCCCCCAACGCCCGCGCAGGACGGCCGCTCGCCAACTAGGCGACCGGCCTGCCGCTACCCACCCGTGCGATGGTAAGAAGGCCACGGAGTGTAGTCGAGGGGAGGACGCTGCAGGTGGCCGTGCGACAGGCCGTTGGCTCACTGCTGCGGCGCGATGACCTGGCCGAGGGACTCGGCTACTCGCTCAAGCGCAGGCTGCTGGGCCGGCCCCTCATCAACGAGCAGCTAGGCGAGCAGCGGCTGTCCAAGACCCTGGCCCTCGGCGTGCTCTCCCCCGACGGAATCTCCTCCTCGGCCTACGGCACCGAGGAAATCCTGATCGAGCTGCTCAGGGGCGGCCTGGCGGTCACCGCGTTCGCGGTCCTGCTACCGATCACCGGCGTCGTCCTGTTCGTCATGGTGCTCGTGGTGCTGTCCTACCGCGAAGTGGTCATGATCTACACCAGGGCCGGCGGGTCGTACGTGGTGGCCAGGGACAACTTCGGCCCGCGAGTGGCGCAGATTGCCGCAGTGGCGCTGCTGATCGACTACGTCGTCACCGTCGCGGTCCAGATCGCCGCGGGGACGGCAGCGGTCGCATCGGCGTTCCCGACCAGCCCGATCAACAACCCCACGGTCATCACGCTGATCTCGATTGGCGTCGTGCTGCTCATGCTCTACGGCAATCTGCGCGGCATCAGGGAGGCCGGAAAGTCGTTCGCCGTCCCGACGTACTTGTTCTCTGGCGTGGTCATCATCATGATCCTCGTCGGCCTGCTGCGCGAGATCCTCGGCACCCTCGGGCACTACCCGTACCCGGTGCCCGGTCAGTATTACCACGCGCCGACCGGCAGCGGCCTGATCACATTCGCCATGATCTTCGTGCTGCTGCGGGCGTTCGCCAACGGCGGGTCCTCGCTCACCGGCATCGAGGCGGTGTCCAACGCGGTCAGCGCGTTCAAGCCGCCGGAAGGCCGCAACGCCCGCCGGGTACTGGTGATCGAGGGCACGATCCTCGGCACTCTGGTGGCTGGCATCTCCTGGCTGGCGCACGTCACCCATGCGGCTCCCTACGTGTCCGGCGTGCCGACGGTCCTGTCGCAGGAAGCCAGGATCGTTTTCGGGCACAGCTTCATCGGCACGACGATGTGGGCGCTGGTCCAGACGGCGACAGCGCTGATCCTGTACACCGGCGGCAACACCAGCTTCAACGGGTTCCCGTTCCTGGCCAACTTCGTCGCCGAGGACGCGTTCCTGCCCCGCTGGCTCACCAAGCGCGGGCACCGGCTGGTGTTCTCCAGCGGCATTATCGTGCTGGCCGTGGTCTCGATCACGCTGCTTGCCGCGGTGGGGTCGAACGTCAACGCCCTGGTGCCGTTCTACGCGCTCGGCGTCTTCACGGCGTTCACCATGGCCGGGTTCGGCATGGCCAAGTACCACCACACCCACCGCGAGCAGGGCTGGCGGCACAAGCTGGTGATCAACTTCTCGGCCGGCGTGACCTCGCTGGTCGTGGTGGTGATCTTCGCCATCGTGAAGTTCACCGAGGGCGCCTGGCTCGTGGTGCTGCTTTTCGTCGTCGGAGTCCCGGCGCTGATCCGGCTGAACCGGCAATACCGGATGGAGGCCACAGTGCTTGAGGGGATCGGCAGCCGGGCCAGGCCGCCGGACCCGCCGACCTATTCGCGGCGCAGCGTCTACGTGTTCGTGGACGACTTCGACCTGGCCACTGTCGCGGCCCTGCGCTATGCCAGGAGCCTGCGGCCCACCTCGCTGCGCGCGGTGCACTTCGTGATCGACAACGTGCTGGCCGACAGGCTGCGCCAGGACTGGGTGCGCGCCAACACCTCCATCCCGCTCGATTTCGTCGACTGCCCTGACCGGCGGCTGGCGAACTGCGCCGCGTCCCTGGTCAGCGCCGAGGCGGCGCTGCCCGGCGTCGGCGTGACCGCGATCCTGCCCAGGCGCACCTACGCGCCGATCGTCGGCAGGCTGCTGCACGACAGGACCGCCGACAAGATGGCAGCGGTGATCAGCCGGATTCCGCACGCCGCGGCTACTATCGTGCCCTTCGACGTGCGCAGCAGGGTGGAAACGCTGGCCCGGCGGGGGCAGATCAAGGCCGATGGCGCGGGCACGACCCAGGGCGCCGACGCCGCGACGGAGCCGGCGAAGCCGCTGACGCCGCGGCAGGCGGCGGAGGAGTCCGCCAGGGCGGCCATGCCGATGGACAAGGCCATGACCGCCGCGGCCGACGGCGGCACGTACGAGCGGCCTGCTCCGTCCCGCAAGGTGTCCCCCATAGGCTCGCTGACCAGGCCGGGTCGAGCCATCGTCGAGGGCCGGATCCACACGGTGGAGATCAGGCCGGTGGAGCAGAACACCGTGCTCGCCTGCGACGTCGAGGACTCCACGGGCCAGCTGACCGCGCTCTTCTATGGCCGGTCGCACATCGCTGGCCTGCGGCCGGGCGGCAAGGTCAGGCTGCGCGGCCAGGTCGGCATCAGGAACGGCCGGCCAGTCATGATCAATCCTGCCTATGAGCTGCTGGTGCCCGGCGCGCCGGGCACCGACGGACAGCAGCCGCCGGCGCCGCCGGGCGACGACCTCGGTGACGACCAGCAGACATGACGCCAGGCGAGCACGAGCACGGGCCCGCGTCAGGCGGCTGCGGGCCCGGCCAGGATGCCTCGCCCAGCCACCTGCAGCCCGATGAGCCTGGGCGGTCCGCCGCACCGCGGCGCAGCCACACGCACGCAGACGCTCACGGCGCCACCGCCACCGGCAGCAGGCGGCACGCCCTGACGATCGTGCTGGCGATCAGCACCGGCATCGCCGTGGCCGAGGTCGTTGGCGCCATCGTGACCGGGTCGCTGGTCCTGCTCGCCGATGCCGCGCACATGGCCGCGGACGCGGCCGGGATCGGCCTGTCGCTGCTGGCAGCGTGGTTCGCCAGCCGGCCGCCGACGGCCAGGCGCACGTTCGGCTACGCCAGGGCCGAGATCCTGGCCGCCGTGATCAACTCACTGCTGCTGCTCGGCATGGCCGCGTTCATCTTCACCGAGGCCATCAGGCGGCTGATGTCGCCGCCGGCCGTCAGCTCCGGGCTGCTGATCGGCTTCGGCGTCGTGGCTCTGCTGGCCAACGGGTGCTCCCTGCTGGTGCTGCGCACCGGGCAGTCGGAGAGCCTCAACGTGCGCGGCGCGTTCCTGGAGGTGGCCGCCGACACACTGGGCGCCACGGCCGTCATCGTCACCGGCGTGATCATCGCCACGACGGGCTTCTACCTCGCCGACCCGATCGCGTCGCTGGTCGTCGGCGTGCTCATCCTGCCGCGCACCTGGCAACTGCTCAGGGAGGCTGTCGACGTGCTGCTCGAGGCCAGCCCGGAGGGCATCGACCTGGCCGAAATCCGCGCGCACATGGCTTGCGTGCCCGGCATCCGCGAGGTACACGAACTGCACGTCTGGACGATTACCTCGGGGCAGCCGGTGTTCTCCGCGCACGTGGTGGTCGACCCGGAGGTCATCGAGCGCGGCCAGAGCGCGATCATGCTCGACCGGCTTCAGCAATGCCTGAGCGGCCACTTCGACGTTGACCACTCCACGTTCCAGCTCGAGCCTGCCGGCCACGCCGACCACGAGCACCCCATGCACGGCTAGCGGCTAGACCCGCGCCCGGTCAGGTCATCGCCTCGCTGATCAGCTGATACAAGATCATGTCCTGCCACCGGCCGGCGATCTTGAGGTAGCTCGGCGCGAAGCCGATGCGGACGAACCCGTTGCGCTGCAGCACTCGCTGTGACGCGACGTTATCCGGCAGCGTCTCGGCCTGAATCCGGTGCAGTCCAAGATCGCCAAAGGCAACCCGGGCGATGTCGGCCAGCGCCGCGGTTGCCAGCCCGCGCCGCCCAGCCGCCTGGCTGACCCAATAGCCGACACTGCAGGACAGGAACGGCCCGCGGGCGATGCCGTTGAGCGTGATGCGGCCAGCGACCATGCCGCTGCCGTCCACGATGACGCAGGGGAAGGTCGTGCCCTGTCGGTACCGCACCAGCGCGTCGGCGATAGCGGTGCGCTGGCCCTCGACCGTGAAGTACTCCGCGCCGCGCACGGGCTCCCAGGGCGCCAGGAACTCCTTGTTCGCAGTGAGCAGCCCTGCTAGCACCGCAGCGTCCCCGGGCGTGATCAGGCGGCAGGCGGTCATGTCTTCCATGATCGCAGCACAGCCGGGCGCCTCTGGGCACGCCCGGACCGGACGCCGCTAGTGCCGCCCGGTGCCAGCTGCCGGGCGGGCGCCGTCGCTGCCCAGGTCCTCGAAGTACTTCGGGTTGGCGACGGCCAGCCTGGCGGCGACCTGGCTGGCCAGGTCGCCGCCGGGCGCGTCAGGCCCGAGTTCGAGTTCCCGCGCCACGATCGCCAGCACGTTAGCCGCGACCCTTGCATGAAAGGCCAGCTGACCGTCGGTGGCCGGCAGGACGTCGGCCAGCAGGTAATCCCTGACCGCATCCAGCAGCTCACTGGCCGTCGGCCGGCCGTACGGCGCAGGCCCCGCTGCGGGCTCGCCCGAGGGATCCGGCCGGGCCGCGGCGGCTGACTCCGCGGCCTGCGGGTCGAGCAGCACCAGCAGATCCCACTCCTGCTCGGCAACCCGCCGCCCGATGGCGGCCAGCTCGACGGACCGGTGCGCCCCGGACAAATGCGTCCACGCCTGGGTCAGGCAGATGACGCCCCAGCGCAGCGTCCCGAGGATCTCCCACCACCGCAGCTCGTCCAGGCCGATGTCAACGCCGCCGGCCGCACGGTAGGCGGCCAGCAGCTCGTCCCTGCTCCCCATGCCCGCCACCGGCGCGGCCGCGCCGAACCGCCATGCCTTCACGCTCAGCCAGCCGAGGTCCTCGGCCGGGTTGCCCAGATGGGTGAGCTCCCAGTCCAGCACCGCCCGCAGTCCCTCCGGCCCGACGATGAGGTTGCCGAGCCGGAAGTCGCCATGCAGCAGTACTGGCTCGCGGCCGGGCGGCGGGTGCGCGGCAAGCCAGTCCAGTGCCAGCTCGAACACCTCGGACGGGCGCCCGAAGGAATCCAGCTGCTCGCGCAGGCCGGCTAGCGGGTCAGGCTGCGGAAAGCCCTCCGGCACCTCGATCGCGTGCAGGCCGGCCGCGAACTCGGCGAGCTGGCGCACCAGCACGCCGCGGGCCTGCTCGTACGCACCGTCACGCAGGATCTTGCGGGCGATCGTCTCGCCGGCGATACGGCGCAGCACCATTCCGGGCGTGCCCAAGCCCGGTCCCTCCGACATGAGCAGCATCTCCGGCACCGGCAGGCCCGCGGCGTGGGCAAGGCTGAGAGCCCGCGCCTCCAGGTGCATGCCTGCCGGGTCGGCGGGCCGGCCCGGCTGGTTACGGCGCAGCACCAGCTCGGTTCGGGTCCCGTCGGCACCGACCGCGTCGAAGGACCAGGTCTGCTTGGACGCGCCGCCGGAAAGCAGCGTCAGTCCGTCAATGCTGGCACCGCGGCCGACCCACGGCACCAGGGCACGGGCCAGCGCGTTCCCGTCCAAAGCTGCAGCCGTCATCCTTCGGCAACCCCTTTCGGGGACCGCTGGTGCATGAAGCCGAACATGTAGCCCGCCACCCGGCGCATCTGGATCTCCTCGGCACCCTCGGTAATGCGGTACCGGCGGTGGTGGCGGTAGATGTGCTCGAACGGCTTGTGCCGCGAGTAGCCCAGGCCGCCGTGCACCTGCATGGCCCGGTCGGCCGCCTCGCAGCACAGCCTGTTGGCCCAGTAGTTGCACATCGAGACCTTGTCGGAGACAGCGAACGGCCCGTCACGGTCCATCAGCCACGCCGTCTTCTGGATCAGCACGCGCAGCATCTCCACCTGCGTCTGCAACTCGACCAGCGGGAACTGGATAGCCTGGTTGGTGGCCAGCGGCTTGCCGAACGGCCGGCGCTCCAGCGCGTAGCCGACGGACTCGCTGATGCAGTACTGCGCCGCGCCAAGGCTGGAGGCGGCCTGCCGGATCCGGTTCTCGTTGAAGAAGTGCTGCACCACCTGCAGCCCGCGGCCCTCACCGCCGAAGATCGCGCTGTCGGGCGCCCGCACGTCGTGCAGCGTGATGTGCGCGTGGTCGGTCGGCATGTTGAACGTCCACAGGTACTCCTCGATCGTGAAGCCCGGCGAGCCGACCGGGACCAGGAACGCCGTGATGCCGTCGGCGTCGCCGGGCGCACCGCCGGTCCTGGCGAAGATCAGGTCGTGCGATGCCGCGTGCACGCCGGTGTTCCACGTCTTCTCCCCGGTGATGACCCAGTTGTCGCCGTCCCTGATCGCGTGCGTGGCCATGTGCGTGGCGTCGCTGCCGTGCGCTGGCTCGGTGATGCCGAACGCGAACCCGCCCCGGCCCGCTGCCAGCCGCTCCACCCATTCGGCCTGCTGCTGCGCGCTGCCGTACTCGAGCATCAGCAGCAGGCCGACGTTGTTGCCCACGATCATGTGCTCGTTCTGCAGGTCGCAGTGCAGGCCGAGGCCCTTGCTGGCCAGGTGCTCCCTGATGACCGCCATGCCCAGGTTCGTGCCGTCGCGTCCGCCGTATTTTTTCGGAAACGCGTACCGGTAGTGGCCGGCCTGGTCTGCCCGCCTGACCGCCTCGCGCAGCAGTTCCTCCCACTGCCGGTTCGGCAGTCCGCCGCGGTCCCAGTCCGTCCTGGCGTCCTCCCTGCGGTGGTCGAAGAAACGGATGTTGTCATCCTGCTGCTCAAGCGGCCGGATCTCGCGGTCGATGAAGTCGTCCAGCTCGTCCAGGTAGGCGGCCAGGTCGGCCGGGATGTCGAAGTCCATGCTCGCTGCCTACCATGCGGCCGGCTCAGGGCACCAGGGCATCGCCCGCCGGCCCTTCAGCAATTCCATACTCGCGGGTAATGTGCGCAGTAGAGCCGCGTTCGGGGAGGTCGCCGTGAGCACATACGAGCACTACACCACGCCGGTCGAGCAGGGGACCTGGGACGTGCCGGCCTCCGGCGCGGCCCGCTTCAGCTGGGAGTATGACGAGGGCCGGACCCGGCTGCTCGACCTGTACCAGCGTGGCAAGGACAAGCAGTGGGACGCGACCAAGCGGATCGACTGGTCCATTCCGGTCAATCCCTGCAACGTCATGGACCAGGGCGATGAGCTCAACCCGATCTACGGCTCGCCGCAGTGGGAGAAGCTCAACCAGAAGGAGCGCGACGAGCTAGGTCACCACCTTTCGGCATGGCTGTTCAGCCAGTTCCTGCATGGCGAGCAGGGCGCGCTCACCGTCGCGGCCCGCATCGTGGAGTCGGTGCCTGACATGGACTCCAAGTTCTACGCCGCCACCCAGACCATGGACGAGGCCAGGCACGTCGAGCTGTACTCCAGGTTCATGCGGGAGAAGGTCGGGCTGTACTACCCGATCAACCCCGACCTCGCAAGCCTGCTCGCCGACTCGCTATCGGACTCCCGCTGGGACATGCCCTATCTCGGCATGCAGGTCCTGATCGAGGGCCTGGCTCTGGCGGCGTTTGGCGTGCACCGGGACCTGTCCAACAATGACCTGGTCACCCAGCTGCTCGCCTACGTGATGCAGGATGAGGCCAGGCACGTCGCGTTCGGGCGGCTCGCGCTGCGCGACTACTACAAGGAGCTCACCGAGGCCGAGCGGGCCGACCGCGAGGAGTTCATCGTCGAGGGCTGCTACCTCATGCGCAACCGGTTCACCGGGCGCGAGGTGTGGGAGCGGATGGGCTTCGACGTGGACGAGTGCGTGGCGTTCACCGAGCAGTCGCCGGTGCAGCAGGCGTTCCGGACGCTGCTGTTCTCCCGGATCGTGCCGTGCGTGCGCGACATCGGGCTGTGGGGGCCGAAGGTCCAGCACGCCTACACCGACCTTGGCGTGATCGAGGCCGCTGACTCCGACCTAGAGGTGCTGATGCGCGCCGACGAGGAGCTGGCCGAGAAGATCGACGAGAAGAAGTATGCCGCCGAGCTGGCTGCCCGGCAGGCCGAGGTCGACCAGGCCATCGCGCAGGCGGCCGGCCCGCAATAGGAAAACCGACGGCCGGAGATCGCCAGCCGTTCCCGGCGGGCGCATGACGGCAAGCGCCTGCGCAGTATCAGTCAATATCCTAGGATATCCGCACCTATTATCGTCGTGCTCTGGGGACCGGCTCATGGCCATATTCAAGCGGCGCGCGAGTGCCGGCAAACCGTCCGTACAGCCCGCCTCATCCCAGACTGCCGCGCCTGCGCCCGAACTCGACGACCTGCTCGGTGATGCTGATGCCCACTCGTTCCGGGCGGCGCTCGGGCAGGGCCAGTGGGAGCAGTTTCACGATTTCCTGGAAGCCGAACGCGATCCGGGCACCCGGTTCTTCTACGCAAACGGCCTCGCGCATGCCATTGAGGGCCACCCGGGCTGGCTCGACGAGTGGTGCGCGGCCCGCCCGGGCTCCGCGATTCCGGTGCTTTTCCGAGGCCTGAATTTCACCGCCTGGGCCTGGCAGGCTCGCGGCGCAGGTCGCGCCCATACCGTCAAGCAGGATGCGTGGCCACTGTTCCACGAGCGACTCGTCGCCGCCGATAAGGACCTGATGAGGGCTGCGGAACTCGACCCCGCCGACCCCACGCCGCACGCGGGCATGCTCTGGCCAGCCATCGGCCTGTCCCTCGGACAGGCAGAGCTGCGGAGGCGGTTCGGCGAAACTGACCGTCGGGATCGCTGGCATCTCGGCGCATACCGGGCCATGAGCCAGGGGCTGGCAGCGAAGTGGGGCGGGTCCAACGACAGCCTGCTTGCTTTCGCCAGGACAGCGCTCGCGGAGGCGCCGGACGGCCACCCGGTGCACGTAATAGTGCCGAGCGCGCACCTGGAGGTCTGGCTGTATTTCACGCACAGGCTGAAGTCCGGCACTCCCGAGCACGACGAGGCTCGGAAGCTCCAGACCGCCTACTTTCAGCGCGCGGACGTCAAGGCCGAGGTGCACGCGGCCGCTGACAAGTCAATCCGCTCAGCTGCCTACGTGCCGTTCAGGTCCACCCCCGCCCATCGCAACGTCTTCGCCATGTGCTTTGCGCTGATGCATGACTATCCGGCCCAGCTGGAGCAGATGAGACTGATAGGCCCGCTGGTCAGCCGGATCCCGTGGCAGTACCAGGGCAAGCCGGCGGCCGCCTATGAGCGGGCTCGCGCCCGCGCGCTCGCTGCCGGGCAGGCAACTTGATCCCGGAGGTCCGCCGTGGGCTGGTCGACGGCGTCACGGTGCTCAACACCGGCTCATCGGACGGCCACAGTGCCGCGATGCTCATGTTCAGGGTGGGCAGGTTCGACGAAACGCTGCCGACGGCGGGCATCACCCATCTCGTCGAGCACCTTGCCTGCAGCGGACTCGGAACTCCCGGCTACCAGTTCAACGCCGAGGTCAACGGGCGCTTCACCACCTTCGTGATGGCCGGCGGCCAGGCGCCGGATGTTACCGATTTCGTGGCCGCCGTCTGCCGCGGACTCACTGCCGACCATTCATCACGAATAGAGCAGGAAAGGCGCGTCCTGCGGACCGAGGCGGCCAGCAGGGGAGGACCCGGCGGCATCGGCTTGTGCCTGCTCGAACGCTACGGCGCGGCCGGCCCCGGCCTCGCCGGGTACGAGGAGTACGGCTTGCGCAAGGTCCACTGGGACCAGGTCGATTCATGGCGCCAGCGCTGGTTCGTAGCCGAGAACGCGGTGCTGTGCGTGGTCGGCGAACTTCCGGCAGACCTGCGGGTCGACTTGCCGACGGGCCAGGTACCGGCCATGTCCGCCCTGCCTCAGTGGGCGGGCCAGCTTCCGGCCTTTACCGTGATCGGCCGCAGCGGTATCGGCATGTCCATGACCGGCACAGGCTCGGTGGCCAGCGCCGCAGCCCTGACTATCTTGCAGCAGCGGCTGACCCACGACCTCAGGCACGAGCACGGCCTGTCTTACTCGGTGGCAGCCTCCGCCGAGCATCTGGATGCGTCCACCAGGCACGCCTGGCTGGCCGCCGATGCTTTGCGGGAGAGTGCTCCCATGGCCGCCCACGTCGCGCTGGGCACGTTTGAGAAGCTGATCGACAGCGGATGTACGGCGGACGAACTTGCCGACTACTCGCGACGGACGCGGGATGCCTACGAGTCACAGGCGGGCGGCCTGCTGGCCATGCACGGGCAGGCGCAGAACCTGCTTACCGATCGCCCCGTCCGGAGTCCGGACGAGACGCTTCGCCTCATCGGTGACCTGTCCGGCGGCGAGATAGCCGCGGCGGCGAAGGACCTCTTCAGCAGCATGATCTTCGCGTCGCCGGGGCTCCTCCCGGCAGTCCAGGGCCGCCTCCCGCGCCTGCCGCAATGGTCATCAGCAGAGATCGAGGACGGGGTCAGGTACCAATCGCAAGGCTCGCAGGCCAGCCTGACGATAGGCGACCAGGGAGTCATGCTGACGGTCAAACCAGGCCACTTCGCCAGCGTGCCTGCCGGCCAGGTTGCGGCCTTGCTGAAGTGGAACGACAGCAAGCTCACCCTGATCGGCCTGGACGGATTCCGCATCGAGATCGACCCAGCGGCGTGGGACGGCGCCGATGCCGCCATCCGCAAGCTCGAGTCCGGAGTTCCTGATGACCTGATTGTCCCCATCGACGCAGCAGGTCCTGCAGCGCAGACGGCAGTAGCATCCGCGGCTGCAACTACACCAGCGCCAGGCGCTGGCAGCCAGGCGGGCGACGTGCGCAGCGCAGCCGTGACGCGCAAGCGGATCCGCTCGCGGCAGACGGTCGCTGCAGTCATCCTGGCTGCCTGGGCTGCGATCCTGATCATCGCGCTGGCGACAAGGGTCATCACCCCGCCGATGTTCGGGATCTTTCTGGCCGCGTCCTTCGGCTCGACGTTGTGGCGGCTGGCGGAAATACGCCGGCGCAAGAGCAAGCTGCGCTCCAAAGGCGGACCGTAGCTCACCTCTCTAGGGTCATCCGGCTAGCGGCATCCGCCCGCTTACCAGAGATCGCCGCCGGTGAAGATGTAGAGGACCGGCAGGATGATCGGGATGATGAGCACGAATATCGCCCAAAGCACCTTGGCCACGGCGCTGATGTCGCGGCGGGTGAAAAGGTCGATCCAAATGAGGACGACCGCAACCGGATGCAACAGGATGCAGATCAGGAGCTCGATAATCTTCTTCACGCGACCCAACGTACCCGGCGGGCGTGAAGTTATCGCCGAACCTTTGTCGCCGTTCGGCCGATACACGAGGCGGCCGACTCCGCCGCGTGACGAGTCAGCGCCTGGCACTACCATCGCGGCATGAGCGATCTTGCGTTCCCGCAGTTCCCGCCAGGCTTCGGCTGGGGCGTTGCGACCGCGGCCTACCAGATCGAGGGCGCAGTCGCCGAGGACGGCCGCACCGACTCGGTCTGGGACACCTTCTGCCGCCAGCCAGGCGTGATCCGCGACGGCGACACCGGCGATGTCGCCGACGACCACTACCATCGCTGGCCCGAGGACGTTGCGCTGATGGCGGGCCTTGGCATCGACGCATATCGCTTCTCCATCGGCTGGCCGAGGGTGCAGCCCGGCGGGACCGGGAAGGCAAACCCCGCGGGCCTTGATTTCTACGACCGGCTCACCGACGCCCTGCTGGCCGAGGGCATCACGCCGATGCCGACGCTGTTCCACTGGGACCTGCCGCAGGAACTGGAGGAGGCTGGCGGCTGGCTGGCGCGCGACACCGCGGCAAGGTTCGCCGACTACGCGAGCCTGACGGCCGATCGGCTCGCCGACCGGATCGACACCTGGATCACCCTGAACGAGCCGTTCATCGTGATGGCGTTCGGCTATGCGCTCGGCATGCATGCTCCCGGCCAGGCGCTCATGCTCGACGCACTGCCCACCGCGCATCACCAGCTGCTCGGGCACGGCCTTGCCACCAGCGCGCTGCGCGCGTCCGGGGCCAGCCGGGTCATGATCACCAACAACTACTCCCCCGTCTGGCCGGCTTCGGACGGCGCGGCAGACGTTGCCGCGGCGGCGGCGTGGGACGCGCTGCAGAATCAGCTGTTCACCGACCCGGTCCTGCTCGGCACGTACCCGGACCTGTCCGCCTTCGACCTCGGGCCGGCCGGCCTGGACTTCGTGCATGACGGCGATCTTGAGGTGATATCCGCCCCGGTCAACGGGCTGGGCGTGAATTACTACATGCCCACCAGGGTCTCGGCGCTGGCAGACTCGCCGCTGCCGTTCCAGATGGAACCGATCGAGGGATACCCGGTCACCGCCTTCGGCTGGCCGGTGGTCCCGGCGGGCCTGACCGAACTGCTGGTCCAGCTGCGCAGCCGGTACGGCGACCTGCTGCCGCCGCTCTACGTCACCGAGAACGGCTGCTCGGTGGCTGACGAGCCGGCCCCCGACGGCAGCATCGACGATCAGTTCCGGATCGGCTACCTGGACGGGCACATCCGCGCGGTAGCTGACGCCATCGCCGCGGGCGTGGACTTGCGCGGTTACCTCGTCTGGTCGCTGCTGGACAACTTCGAGTGGAGCGAGGGCTACCACCAGCGGTTCGGGCTGGTGCACGTGGACTACGAATCACAGCGGCGCACGCCGAAGGCCTCATACGCCTGGTACCGGGACATGATCGCCGCGCAGCGCGGCGGCGGCACCTCTTAGTACGCCAGGGCCGGCCTGGCGCGCACCCAGTTGCCCTCCGTCACGACTGCGCCCATGAAGCCGGCGACGTCGGCGCGGGAGATCTTCCGGCCGCCAGCCGGAGGGAAGTCGGGCCTGACCCGGTACCGGCCAGTGCGCGCCCCGTCAACCAGCCTGGTGGCCCGCACCATGGTCCAGTCGAGGCCGCTGGCGGCCACCACCGCTTCCATGTCCCTGACGTCGGCGAACGGCGTGGCCCATATCCGGGGCACGATCATCTTCACCAGGGCGCCAGCGTCCGGGTCCGCCTGGATGAACGCGCCTGCCGCCGAGACGCAGACCAGCCGCCTGGCACCGGAGGCGGTCATGGCGGTAGTGATGTTGCGCGCTGCCGTGCCAAGCAGCCCGGGCGTCCTGGCGCCACGCGGGCCAAGTGCCGACAGCACCGCATCGGCACCGTCCACAACTTCCCGCACGGCCGCGGGATCAGTGACGTCTCCGGTCACCACGGTGACGGCACCGGCAGGCACCGCCGTCCCGGCCGGCTCACGGCAGGGCACGGCCAGCCCGGCGGAGTCGCTCGCGAGCACCGTGAGCTCGCCGGGGTCGCGCGCAAGTATGCCGAGCTCGCGCGGATCGCGCGCGAGGACGGTCACCTGATGGCCGCCCTCCAGCGCCCAGCCCAGCACGTGACTGCCAATCCGGCCCGTGCCGCCGAAGAGTGCTATCCGCATCACCGCTCCCAAAAACTCTGCCTGCCGACGGCGCGGACCGTCATGCCCGGCGCGCAGGCTGGCTGGCGCCGGGCATGACGGACTTGTCAGCCGGCGGCCACGCCTTGCGAAGCGCTCAGCTGCTCCGATGCGTTACGCGGGTCCGCCTCCTGGCCGCCGGCACCCGCCCGCCGCCGCCCGACCCCGGCCGGCAGAGCCGCCATGAGCAGGAAGCTGGCCATGAACACCGCTACCTGGAACCACAGCGTCCGCTCGACAGCGGCCGCGAAGTCGCGCCGCACGGCGTCGCCGCCGACGGCGGCCAGCACGACCCGGGCGCCAGCCGGGAGAGTGACCTGCGAGGGCTGACCGGTCACGTGACCCGCACCGGGAGGCGCGGCCTGCAGGCGGCACGCCGCCGGCGTGACCGTCGGGTCGGTGGCAGTCAGCCGCGCGTGCAGGCAGTCGCCGAACTGGCCGTCGATCCGGCCTGCGAGCTGAGCCGGCACATGCACGGCGGCAAGCCCCGAGCGAAGCTGCGGGCTCACCGCGGCGGCCGCGCTCGCCGACTGGCTGCCGAGCAGCCCGAAGAAGATGACCCCTATCAGCGCGATCCCGATGGAGTTGCCGAGCTGAAGGCCGGTGTTGAACACGCCGGATGCCGAGCCGGCATGCTGGGCCGGCACGCCGTCCAGCACGATGTCGGCCAGCGGGGCGATTACCGCGCCCAGCCCCGCGCCCGCCGCAAGCAGGCCAGGGACCATGTCCCAGGTGCTCACCGCCTGGCCGTAGTGATGCACGATTACGATCAGCCCGGCCATGCCCGCCGCGATGATCAGTGCCCCGGCCATGATGACGCCGCGGCCGAATCGCGGGGCCAGCCGGGCAGCGGCACCGGAGGAGATCAGCACTCCGGCAGAGAACGGCAGGAAGGTCAGGCCGGCGTGCAGCGCCGTGAAGCCGAAGCCGATCTGCAGGAACAGCGTCAGCACCAGCCCGAACGAGGCGATCCCGAGGAAGAAGGCCACCGCGACGCCCATCCCGATGCTGAACGAGCGGTCGCGGAACAGGCTAAGCTCCACCAGCGGCGAGGAGTCCCTGCGCGACTTCGCCCGCTCGGCCAGCACGAACAGCGCGAGCACCGGCACCGACGCGGCCATGGACGCGAACGTCCAGGCGGGCCAGCCGAGCTCGCGGCCCTGCACGAGCGGATACAGCAGCAGGAGCAGTGCCGCTGAGACGAGCGTGACGCCCAGCGGGTCCAGCTTCGGCGGCCGCGGTGCCCGCGACTCGCGGACCAGGACGGCCGACGCTGCCACCGCGATGATCCCGACCGGGACGTTAATGAGGAAGATCGGCCGCCAGCCGAGCCCGAACAGGTCGTGCTGGATGAGCAGGCCGCCAAGCAGCGGGCCGCTCACCGTGCCCAGGCCCGCCGTCACGCCGAAGCCGGCCAGCGCCTTGATCCGCTCGGCCGGCCGGAAGATGACCTGGATGACTGCCAGCACCTGCGGCACCATGATCGCGCCCATCGCGCCCTGCAGGACGCGGCACCCGATCAGCATGCCCGGACTCTGCGCAGCGCCGCACAGCGCCGACATGATCGTGAACCCGGTGACGCCGACAAGGAATAGCCGCTTGCGGCCGAAAATGTCGCCCAGCCTCCCGCCGGTGATCAGGACCAGCGCGTACGCGAGCGTGTAGCCGGCCAGCGCCCACTGCACGTCGGCGTAGCTGGCGTGCAGGTCGCGCTGGATAGATGGGATCGCGATGTTCACGATCGACACGTCAAGCAGGTTCATGAAGGCGGCCAGCAGCAGGATCGCCAGGGTCAGCCAGCGCCTGGGGTCGCTCTGATCGCCCGTGGCGCCCGGAGGTGCCAGGATCTGAGGATCGGTTGCCATCTGTCTCTCCGCTCGGAAGGCTTGCTCGTGAGTACGTAACCAACCTAGCGTCTTGGATAGCTATTGTCTAGGTAGCTTAATTATTAAGGAGCCGAGGCATGTCTGAGCAGGATGCGCGGCCGGGCGAGCCGGAGTGGGAAGTGCCGTGGCCAGAGCAGGCACGCCCCAGCTCGTGGAGCCCGGAGCGGGCTCAGCTCGCCATGGCGTTCGTCGGCGCCGTCCGGAAGACCGGCTCCCTCATGCAGCTGATGAGCCAGGCGGCGGCCGACAGGATCGGCATCAACACCACCGACCTGAACTGCCTCAACATCCTCAGCTTCAGCGGGGAGATGACGGCCGGCGAGCTGGCGAGGGCGACCGGCCTGACCACGGCGTCGATCACCGGCGTCGTTGACCGCCTCGAACACGCAGGCTTCGTGCGGCGCGAGCGCGACGCGCAGGATCGCCGCCGGGTCGTCATCCACCTGGACACCGACCGGGCAATGAAGACGGTGGCGCCGGTCTTCGGCCCGATGATGGGGAACTGGCAGCGGATGGCCGCCCGCTACAGCGACGACGAGCTGCGCCTGATCGTCGGGTTCTACAGCCAGATGGAGGAGATCATCCGCGACCACCTGGCGCGGCTGCGGGAGCAGCTCCCGCCCGCCGAGTCACCGGGCAGCTAGCTGCTGCTGGAAGGTGAGTACGGTGATCATGGCTACAGCCATGATCACCGTACTCACCTTTGGCCGCCGACCCGGCTGCCCCCGCGCGCTGAGAACTTCTGCCAGCTATCCGTCGGCTTCCCGGTGGGATTGCACGATTGCCGTAAACGTTCCGGCTTGTGTGCGCGTCAAACGTTAGTTAGTCAAACCAACACTTGGTGAGGGCAAGGTTCTGCGGGGGAGCTACCGCCTGCGCTGGACCGGCAGCACACAGTAAAGGAGTTAATGGTGACATCAGTCATCACTCGTCACCCACTGCGGACCGCAGGCTCGGCCGTGATTGCCAGCGTCGGCGCCGCGGTGCTGGCCGTGGCGATGAGCGGCGGGGCCTCCGTCGCCGCGACAGGTCACGCCAAGGCCGCCGACCACCGCCCGGCCGCCAGCACGCGGGCACCGGCAGCGCGGGCGGACCTGGCCACGGCGAAGGCGACCCAGTACCCGGTCGAGCCGTTCACCCAGGAATTCGCCAGCAACACGTGGCCGTTCTGCCCGGCGCACAGCGGGAACGCGCCATGCGACGGCAACGGGGTCGCGGGCGACTACGGCACGATCGACCTTGTTCCCTCCCATTTCTCCAACGGCGGGTACGGCAACTACGCACCGTTCACCAAGGCGCTGACCGGGCACTGGCTGGCCGTCGTCTCCGGCACCGGGGACGGCAACCAGGGCACCGGCTGCCCGGGTACCACCGCCACGTCCAACCCGGGCGAGACCTGCACCGGCCCGTACGCGCTGTTCGGCACGGGCAAGGCCGAGGGGGCCGAGAACGTCTTCCCGAAGTCCGGCTTCACGGTGACCGACGACCTATACCTGTCGCCGACGACGGCCGGCCCGGCCGGCTCGCTGGTGGATGACGATGTCGAGATCAACACCAACGCCGGCACCTATGGCATCGACAACATCATCACCGCCTGCGCCGAGGACACCAGCTCGGACGTCCTCGGTTTCGTCATCAACTTCGGCCACAGCTCGGCAGGCTCCTGCGAGGGCACGCCGGTCATCACCACCGACGGCTGGTACCGGTTCGTGTTCGTGTTCAGGGATCACGACGGCGACGCCTACCTGATCGAGTCGGTCCGCAGCGAGGCCACCGGCCAGCTGATCGCCACCTCGGGCTGGCAGCCGGTTGGCGGCGGTACGCCGGAGAAGATCAGCCAGTGGGGCGGCCCCGGCTACTTCTGGCTCCCGACCGAGGACTACAGCGGCCTGCCGCTGGCTAACTTCGCGCTCCAGCTAGGCAAGGTGTGGGCCGGCCACAAGCCGTAAGGCACTGCGCCTGCGCACACGGCCGTGGGGGGCCGGACCGGCAGCATTCCGGCCCTCCACAGCGCCAGGGCACCAGTGCGGGCAAGCCACGTTCGCCGGGGCTGCGCAAGCAGCCCCGGCGAACTGCTGTTATGACCGGCCGCGCTCGCCCGCAGTCACGGCGACGAATGCGCCCCCCGCCGTCGCGTGACCTGCGTAGCGTTGAGGCGAGGAGGCACAGCGGACATGACTGACCAGCCGATCAGCCACCCACTGGACCCGCTCAGTGCGGACGAGATTCGCACGGTGGCGGCGACGTTACGAGAAAAAAGGGGGGTCGCTGCCGGCTGGCGACTCGCCTCCATCGAGCTCGCGGAGCCGGCCAAGGACGCTCTCGCCGGCGCCGAGGCCAGCGGGACGCGGTCGGCCGCCGCCGTCTGCTGGAACACCAGCGACGGGCAGGCCTACCGTGCCGCGGTCTCCCTGCCGGGCGGCGAGATCACCAGGTGGGAGCACCTGCCCGGCGTGCAGCCCGCGATCACCGTCGACGAGTGGCACGAGTGTGACGAGATGCTCAGGCAGCACCCGCGGCTGGCCGAGGCGCTCGCAGCGCGCGGCATCACGGACGCCAGCCTGGTGCTAACCGACGTCTGGGCCTACGGCGAGGCGCTGGTGCCGCCCGGGTACGCCGGCCGGCGGCTGGGCTGGTCAGACGTCTGGGAGCGCGGCAGCCCGGACGGCAACCCGTACGCGCACCACATCACCGGACTGCACCCGGTCGTGGACCTGAACCGGATGGAGCTGCTCGAGCTTGAGGACGACTGGGCAGAGGGCGGCGCCCAGCGGCCCGAGGTGATGGGCGAGTACCTGCCGCGGCTCATCCCGATGCCGCTGCGCGAGGTCCGCCCGCTGGAGGTCAGCCAGCCAGACGGCGCGTCGTTCAGCCTCGACGGGCGGCTGCTGCGCTGGCAGAACTGGCAGCTGCGGCTCGGCTTCAACCACCGCGAGGGGCTGGTGCTGCACACCGTCGGGTTCACCGACGCCGGCCGGCTGCGCCCGATCGCGCACCGGATGTCGTTCGCGGAGATGATCGTGCCGTACCGGGACGCCACCCCGGACCACTACCGGCGGACCGCCTTCGACATCGGCGAGTGGGGCCTTGGCTTCATGACCACCTCGCTGGAGCGCGGCTGCGACTGCCTGGGCGAGATCCACTACCTGGACGCGGTCGTGCACGACTCGCGCGGCGAGCCGCGGACCATACCCCGCGCGATCTGCATTCACGAGGAGGACGACGGGATCTTGTGGAAGCACGTGGACGAGGTGACCGGCGCGGAGGTGCGCCGGGCCAGGCGGCTGGTGATCTCCTTCCACGTGACCGTCGCCAATTACGAGTACCTGATCTACTGGCGCTTCTATCAGGACGGAAACGTGGAGTGCGAGGTGCGAGCCACCGGCGTCATGGTGACCTCGTATTTCCCCGAGGGCCAGCAGCCGCCGACCGGGGCGGTGGTGGACCGTCGCACTTACGCGCCCTACCACCAGCACTTCATCGTCGCCCGGCTGGACCTGGACGTAGACGGACAGCCCAATACGGTCTACGCCTGCGAGTCCGTGCCGCTGCCGGTCAGCGATGAGAACCCGTACGGGCTGGCCCTGGTCACGATGCAGACGCCGCTGCGGACCGAGTCAGCCGGACGCCAGGACTACGACTGGGCTACCCAGCGCGGCTGGACCGTGGCCTCGACCCGCACGGTCAACGGGCTCGGCACCCGGCCGGCTTACCGGCTGGTGCCCGGCGGCAGCTTCCCGCCGCTGATCGACCAGTCCTCGCCGGCTTTCCAGCGGGCGGAGGTGATCGGGCACACGCTGTGGGTGACGGCGTACGCGCCGCAGGAGCGCTGGCCGTGCGGCGAGTTCCCGAACATGAGCCTGATCGACCACGGCCTGCCGGCCTGGACCGCGCAGGACCGGCCGATCGAGGATGCCGACGTGGTCCTGTGGCACGTGTTCGGGCTGCACCACATCACCAGGCCCGAGGACTGGCCGGTGATGCCGGCGGACCGCACCTCGTTCTGGCTCAAGCCGTGGGGATTCTTCGACCGCAATCCGGCGCTCGACGTGCCGCCTGATCATGAGCACGGGGGCAGCTGAGCACGGTACGGTTGCCGCTTATGGCGGGCCAGGATTCCGGCAAGGTCGTGGAGATCTACACCGACGGTGCATGCAGTGGCAACCCCGGCCCCGGCGGCTGGGGCGCAGTGCTGCGCTATGAGGGCCACGAGCTGGAACTGCACGGCGGCGAGCCCGCGCCGACCACCAACAACCGGATGGAGCTGATGGCCGCCATCAAGGCCCTGGAGAGCCTCACCAGGCCGTCAGTGGTCAGGCTGCACACCGACAGCAGCTACGTCCGCAACGGCGTCACCAGCTGGCTGGCGGGCTGGAAGCGCAACGGCTGGCGGACCGCCGCAAAGCAGGCCGTGAAGAACGAGGACCTGTGGCGGCGGCTGGATGCCGCGGCGGCCAGGCACGACGTGCGCTGGCTCTGGGTCAAGGGCCACGCGGGCGATCCTGGCAACGAGCGCGCCGATGCGCTCGCCAACCGCGGCATGAACGAGGCCAGGTCGCGCCAGCGCTGAACAAGCAAATTCGCCCTGGCGGCGTGATTACGCCGCCAGGGCGAACAGTGATACCGGTCCCCCCGGTTCCATCTGATTGGGTCCCCCACTACATAGCATGACATGGCAGTTGCAGAGCGTAACACCGGGGTCCCGATTTCGGCCCCCACGTGCCGCAGTGACCTCAGATCTCAATGATTATCGGGCCATATCGCTGTGCCAATTTCCGCGATATTGGCTGATACTTTCGTTATGGCAGGCAGGGGCGACACGCCGGAGGGGCCGCCGTTCAGTCCGGACGACATCAACAGCCGGCTTGACGAGGTGGCGGCTGAGCTGGCGTCCGAGGCGCACTTCAAGGAGCCGAGCGCGGCGGAGCGCGCCCGCGCCGCTGCGGCCAGGCAGGCTCAGCAGGGCGGGCAGCCGCGGGCCGCCAGACGGGCCGCCGCTGGCCGCGGGCCGCTGCAGCGATGGCGGAACCGGCGCGAATCCGCCGGCCTGCAACAGCCCGTAACGTCGGCAGGATCGCCGGCCACCGGCCGGCCGCGCCCGCTTTCCCACCGGCGCGCGCGAGGTGCGGCTGCCAGGCCCGTGCCCGACCGTGGCTACGCCACCCCGTCGTCGCGGTCTTTCCGCGCCAGGCCGCTCGTGGGCGTCCTGATCCTGATCGCGGCGCTGTTCGCGCTGTCGGTGGTCCTGCACGCGCTGCTGCACTGAGCCGAGCGGGGCTAACTCGGCCACCGCGCGACACGCGGCTACCGCAGGCGGGCGCCCATAGGGTGAAGGGGTGTCAACTCCCGATTCCTGGCCGGCTCATCGCACCGGGCGGCTGTCCAGCCAGCTTGACTTCGTCGCCGAGGCCGACAAGCTCAAGGGTGTCCTGCGGCATACCCGGCTCACCGCCCCGCCGCGGCTGGAGAACTCCGCCGAGCACTCCTGGCACCTGGCGCTGATGGCGCTCGCCCTGGCCGAGTACGCGCCGGCCGGAACCAGCCTGGCCAGGGTCCTCGCCATGGTGGTCCTGCATGACGTGGTCGAGGTCGATGCCGGCGATCTGTCCGTGCACGCCGACGCTGCCGCCCAGGCCCGCCAGCACGCTGCCGAGCTTGCCGCGGCGGACAGGATTTTCGCGCTGCTGCCGCCCGATCAGGCGGCGGAGATGCGCGCCATCTGGGACGAGTTCGAGGAGCGGAAGACGGCGGAGGCACGGTTCGCGCGCGCCCTCGACCGGCTCCAGCCGATGCTGGCAGACGTCCGCGCCGGCGGGGCCGCATGGCGCGAGCAGGGCGTAACCGCTGACCGGGTGCTGGCCAAGGTCGAGCTGATCGAGGACGGCTCAGCCGAGCTCGGCCGGTTTGCCCGGCGCCTGATCGAGCAGGCGGTGCGTGACGGCATCCTGGCCCCTGCTCCCGTTCCCGGCGACGCTGATCTCGATAACGCTGCGCCGGGACGCTGATGCACAGGTCAGCGGCCGGACGGGCTACCGCGATCGTCTTCCTGGCCATGGGCGTCATGCAGGGCACGCTGTCGTCTCGCTGGCCCTGGATCGCCGGCCAGCTGCACCTCGACAGCGGCGTTATCGGCGCGGTGAGCCTGGCCTCCACGGCCGGCGCGCTCGTTGCCATGCCGCTGGCGGCGAGGTTCGTGCACCGATACGGCGCCAGGCCCACCACGTGCGTGCTAACCGCGGCCTCCGGCGCCACCCTCGTGCTGCCGGCGTTCGCGCCTGACGTGGCCGTGCTGGCGGTGGCGTTCGTCCTCATGGGCGCCGCAGTCGGCACCCAGGACAACGCGATGAACACCGCCGGGGTCGAGGCGGAGAACGGGATCGGCCGTTCCATCATGTCCGGGCTGCACGGGATGTGGAGCGTGGGGTTGATCGTCGGCGGCCTGGCCGGATCCGTCGCCGCGCGTGCAGGCGTGGACCCGCGAGTGCAGTTCACGGTGACGGGGGTGATCATCGCGGTGACGGGCGTGATCACCCAGTTCTGGCTGGCCGGCGACGCTGCTCCGCGGCCGGCGGCCGGCCTGCCAGGGACTGGCGCGCCGGAGGTGCACGTGCCCCGGTTTGCCTGGCCGCACGGGCTGCTCCTGCTCATCGGGCTGGTCGCGTTCGCGGCCATTTTCGTCGAGTACGCGGCCGTGTCCTGGGCCGCGCTGTTCATGCACTGGACCATGCACACGAGCCAGGCCGAGGCGGCTCTGGCGACGGCACTGTTCGCGCTCACGATGGCCGCAGGCCGGCTGTGCGGCGACGCGATCGTCGCCAGGATCGGGCCCGTGTACACGGTGCGGGCGTGCGGGGTGCTGGGCACCGCGGGCTGCCTGCTGGTAGCTGTCGCGCCCGCTGCGGCCGCCGCGCTGGCGGGTTTCATGCTCATCGGCGCCGGGGTGTCAGTAGTCGTGCCGCTGGCCTTCGCGACCGCGGGCCACTCCGGCCAGAGTCCCGCCGTCAGCGTGGCCGGCGTGGCGACGGTGAGCTACGGCGCCGGCCTGGTCGCCCCGACCGTGATAGGCGGTGTCGCCGATCTCTCCTCGCTGCGGGTCTCGTTCGCCGTTGCCGCGCTGGTCGCGGTCATGGTCGCGGCCGGCGCGGGCCTGATGGGCCAGGCCGCGGCGCACGGTCCCGTGCCGCGCGCGCAGGAGCCGGCGAGCAGCGAGGCGGACTAGAAGAACAACAGCTTGACGGCCGAGATCACGCCGATCAGCACCACGAAGACGCGCAGCGCCAGCGGCGGCAGCCGCCTTCCGTACCGCGCGCCGAGCAGGCCGCCAAGCGTCGAGCCCACCGCGATCAGCACCACGACGAGCCAGGCGACGTGCGCGAAGATGATGTACACGATGGCTGCCGACCCGTTCACGATCGCGACCAGCACGTTCTTGGCGGCGTTGACGCGCTGCAGAGGCTCGTCGAGGAAGGTGCCGAGCAGCCCGATCACCAGCACGCCCTGGGCGGCGCCGAAGTAGCCGCCGTAGGCGGCAGAGCCAGCCATCCCGGCGGCCAGCAGCGGGCTGGTACGTTCCCGCCCGTCCTGGTCCGGATGCTCGGCCGCGGCGGTATCCCGCTGCCGCCGCGCCGTGATCCTGCGGCTCAGCCAGGGCTGCGCGAGGACCAGGACGCAGGCGATCAGGATGAGGACCGGGACGATCAGCTTGAACGAGCTCGACGGCAACGACAGCAGGGCCGCCGCGCCGGCCACCGACCCGACCACGGCGAAGACGGCCAGCCGCTGCAGCCGGGAGCGCTGCCCGGCCAGCTCTCTGCGGTACCCCACCGCTCCGCTGATGTTGCCGGAGACCAGGCCGACGTTGTTGGACACGTTCGCCACTACCGGCGGGTAGCCGAATGCCAGCAGCGTGGGGAAGGTGATCAGCGACCCCGAGCCTACGACCGCGTTGACCGCGCCCGCGGCAGCCCCGACGCCGAGGATCGCGATGGCCTCAGCCGGTCCCACAAGATCCTCGCAACATGACCTTGATCGTAGGTGAGCACCTCGGGTGAGCAGCTACCAGACGGAGTGTGACATCGGTCCCAGGCGGCCTGCGGCGGCCGGCCGCCTAGCACTACGGCTTGATCCGCGATGTCGCGGACTGACCCTCGCGACGGGTAACCCGCGCGGCGAGCTCCGCGCGGGAGGTGATGCTGAGCTTGCGGAAGATGCTCGTCAGGTGCGTCGTGACTGTGCGCCGGGAAATGAACATGCGCGCGGCGATCTGCGGGTTGGACAAGCCGTCGGCCACGGCCCTGGCCACGGTGAGCTCTGTCGGCGTCAGGCTCTCCCAGCCCTGCGCGGGCCTGGCCCTGGGTCCGCGGCCGCGGGTTGCGTAGCTGACTGCCTCCGCGAGCGTCAGACGCTGACCCTGGGACCACGCAGAGCCGAAGCCGTCGGCTCCGAGCGCATCCCGGCATGCCTGCGTGGCCGGATCGAGGACCTCCCGGACAGACGGCGGCTGCTGCACGCCCGCGCCATCAGCGAAGGCTGCCACTGCGCCGGCCAGCCGGACCGCCACCTCGTGCTCGCCTGCATCGGCTCGGACGGCGGCGAGCACGGCAAGGCACTCGATGACCGTGCTCTGCCCGAACGGGTCGTCGGGCGACGCTACGGCCGCCTGCTGAGCCAGCTCGGTAGCCAGCTCGTGCTCGCCGCTCGACCGGGCGATCACCGCCCGCACCGCCCAGGGCAGTGCCAGGGAAATGCGGGCCGGGTCGGCCGACGCGATGAACTCGTCCAGCCGGCGCTGGGCTGTCTCGGCTTGGCCGCCGAGGAATTCCGCCCAGGCTAGATGGCCGACCCACATCCCGCCCATGCGCACCGGCGAGAAGAAGGTGAGCTGCTCGCGGAAGGAGCGAATGGCCTCGGGCCAGTCGCCGCGCGAATACCCCGCAAAGCCCCTCGCGCAGGGCGCGAAGTACAACTGGGCGGCGCCGAGCTGGCCCGAGATGGACTCCAGTTCCTGGCACGGCGCCAGCGCGGCGTCGTGGTCGCCGGACAGCGCGAGGCTCTGTACCAGTCCGATCAGGGTGAGAGACAGAAAGAAGACATCGCCTGCCTCGCGCAGCAGCGGCAGGGCCTCGGTCAGCGGCGGGATGGCCTCCGCGGGGCTGCCGTCCAGCGAGCTCAGCACGCCCAGGATGCCAAGCGCGATGCCTTCAACATGCCGGGCGCCGCAGCGGCGGGCCACCGCGATGCTCCGCCGCAGGGCCTCGCGCCCGGCCGGGCGATCGGCCGGGAAGCTTGTGGCGGCGCGCCCGCGAACGGCCAGCGCATAGGCGAGCGCTCGCTGGTCCCCGATCTCCTCGGCCAGCGCAATTGCCTCATCCAGGTAGGGGCGATCCGCTTCAGGCTCGGCGATCAGCGTGGCGCTTGACCCCAGGCTGGTCAGCGTCATCACGATGCCTTCGGAGTCGCCGAGCTGGCGCAGCACGCCGAGCCCCTCGTTCCCGGCGGCAAAGGCCACCGGCAGGTTCAGGGCGAGGCTGGCGACTTGAGTGAGCGCGCCTAGTGCCCGGGCCCGCAGCCCTGGGTCGGCGTCCCGGCCGCGCTCGGTGGCGTTCCGCAGCCACTGCACGGCCTCGGCGAGATGGGTGCTCGCCGACCAGAACACGATGAGCCTGGTAGCCAGGCCGAGCAGCAGTTCCGGGTCGTCCTGGCCGCCGGCCCAGCGCAGCGCAGCCAAAATGTTGTCGTAGTCGGCCCGCAGGCGCTGGCAGTAAGAGTCCTCATCCTCGGCCGGGAACTGGTCGACTGCCTGGCTGAAGAATGCGAAGTGACGAGCCCGCGCACCGGCCGCCTCGCCCGCCTCGAGCAGGCGGGCGGCAGCATAGTCCCGGATTGTCTCGAGCATCCGGAACCGGTCGCCGGCGCCATCCTCTGCCGCGACGATCAGCGACTTGTCGGCGAGCTGGGAAACCTGCGGCAGGACGTCCTCAGGCTGGTCCGCGCCGATCGCGACCGCAGCTGCGGCCGCGAGGGTGAACCCGCCAGAGAATACCGAGAGCTGGCGGAGCGCGGCCCGCTCCGGCTCGGCCAGCAGGTCGTAGCTCCATGCCACCGACGCTTCCAGAGTTTGCTGGCGCGCTACGGCGGTGCGCGCGCCGCCGGTCAGCAAACGGAACCTGTCCTGCAGCCCGGCCGCGATCTGGGCAACCGAGAATACCCGGGTCGCGGCTGCGGCCAGCTCGATGGCCAGCGGTATGCCATCGAGCCGGGCGCAGATTTCGGCCACCGCGGCCGCGTTCTCAGCCGTCAGCGCAAAGTGCGGGCGGGCCAGGCGCGCGCGCTCGGCGAAGAGCCCGACGGCCTCGAAGCGGATCAGATCATCGGGCGCCACCAGCGCCGGGTCGACGGGAAATGGCAGCGAGGGCACTCGCCAGGTGACCTCGCCCGGCACGCCGAGCGGCTCGCGGCTGGTGGCAAGGATCCGCAGCTGCGGGCACGCGCGGAGCAGCGAGTCGGCCAGCTCGGCACACCATCGGATGAGGTGCTCGCAGTTGTCGAGGACCAGCAGCAGCTGTTGCGTGCCGATGGCCGCAGACAGCTCGGCGGGGCCACTGTCCGGCCCGCGCTGCCGCAGCTGCAGCACGTCGGCGACCGACGCCGCGATCTGGGCGGGATCGCGAAGAGAGGCGAACTCTGCGAGCCACACGCCGTCGGCGTGCGTGCCGATCCGGCTGGCCGCAGCATGCAGGGCCAGGCGCGTCTTGCCGCAGCCGCCCGACCCGGTCAGCGTGACCAGGCGGACATCAGAGATCAGTGCGGTCAGCTCGGCCAGCTCGGCGTCGCGGGGCACAAAGCTGCTGAGCTCGACCGGCAGGTTGTGCCGGTAAGCGTCCAGTGAGCGCAGCGGCGGGAAAGCGGCCGGCAGGTCCGGATGGCCCAGCTGCCACACGTGCTCGGCAGCCCCGAGGTCCGACAGCCGGTGCCAGCCGAGATCGGTCAGGACGCAGTCCGCAGGCTGGCCGGCGTCGTCCAGCAGCGCGGCGCAGGCCTGCGACAGCAGGACCTGACCGGCCCAGGCGGCGCGGGCGAGCGCGGCGCACCGCCCGACGGCCTGCCCGGAATAGCCGGCGAGTCCGGCGCCAGCGTGGCTGGTGTGCACGGCGATCCCGGCCGCCAGCGCTTCGGCTCCGAGCGCGCGCTGGACGGCTAGGGCACAGGCGGCCGCGTCGGAGGCGCGGGCGAACACTGCGATGTGCCTGGCGTCACCCGGCCCGCCGCGAGCCAGGCCGGTCCCGGAATGCGCGCGCGCGGCCGCCGCGACCGCCTGGCTCAGCGCGGGCGAGGGCATCACGGGATAAGCCACCATCATGCTGACCGTGCCCGCAGGCAGGCTGTCCCCGCCACCGGACGTCATTCCCCGATCATGCCCCCGCGGGCACATGCCGGACCAGGCATGTGCGCATCGCGACGGGTGGCTACGACAGCCGCTACGACACCCGAGCTCGAATATCCGTCAGCTGTCCGAGGTACCGGCTGGCTGCCAGCTGTGACGATCGGCTTGACCAGCGGGACCACGGAGGTGACCGAGATGATCATCGAAAGCCCTTACGACGAGGTGCAGCTGCCGGCAGTCGCGTTGCACGACTTCGTCCTTGCCGGCGGGGCCAAGGCGAGCGGGCGGCCTGCCATCATCGACGGGCCCACCGGGCGGGTGCTGACCTACGCGGAGCTGGCCCGGTCGGTGCGCCTCGCGGCGGCCGGGCTGGCGGCATACGGCGCGGCCAGGGGCGATGTGCTCGCACTGTGCAGCCCCAACAGCCCTGAGTTCGTGGTCGCCTACTACGCCGCGCTCGCCGCCGGGACGCTCGTCACCACGGTCAATCCGCTGGCACCGGCTTGTGACATCGCCCGTCAGCTCGCGCATTCCGGCGCCCGGTGGCTGGTCACCACGGCTGCGCTGGCCGGCGGCTCTGCAGGGGAGGCAGCCACGGCAGCCGGGGTGAGTCAGACGTTCGTCTTCGGTGCGGCCGAGGCGACGGGCCGGGTCGCGCCTTTTGCCGCGCTGTCCGACATCGGCCACCCGGAGGACTTGACGGCTCTCGATCCCGACGACAATGCGGTGCTGCTGTACTCCAGCGGGACGACCGGACTGCCCAAGGGCGTGCTGCTCTCGCACCGCAACCTGGTCGCCAGCCTGTGCCAGAGCCGCGCGGTGCACCGGGTCGGCCCGGACGACGTGCTGCTCACCGCACTGCCGCTCTACCACCTCTACGCCCTGCAGGTCACGCTCAGCCTGGGCCTGGCCGCGGGCGCCACGGTGGTCACCATGCCCCGCTTCGATCTGGACGGCTTCTGCAGGCTTGTGCAGGAGCATCGCGTTACCAGAGCGGAAGTGGTCCCGCCAATTGTGCTCGCCCTGGCCCGGCATGCCGCCGTAACCAGATATGACATATCCAGCCTTCGCCTGATCATGTCGGCAGCCGCGCCGCTCGGCGCCGCCCTGGCCACCGAGTGCGCACGACGGCTGAACTGCCGGGTCAAGCAGGGCTACGGGATGACCGAACTCGGCGGCGCGACCCACATAGTGCCGGATACCGGGAGCGGCAACCCCGAGTCGGTCGGCCCGCTGCTGCCCGGCGCCCAGGCCCTGGTGGTGGACTGCGCGTCAGGACTGCCGGTCGAGCCTGGGCAAGCAGGGGAGATGCTGATCCGGACGCCCGCTGCGATGCGCGGTTACCTCGATGACCCGGAGGCCACGGCGGCCACCATCGATGCCGACGGCTGGCTGCACACCGGGGACGTGGTCGTTGCCGACCGCGAGGGCTGGTTCACGATCGTCGACCGGGTCAAGGAGCTGGTCAAGTACAAGGGCAGCCAGGTGGCCCCGGCGGTGCTTGAGGCAATCCTCCTTGCCCATCCGGCGGTGGCAGACGCAGCCGTGGTCGGCCGCCCCGACGAGGAGGCAGGCGAGATCCCTACTGCGGTAGTGGTGCTCAGGGAGCCCGACGACGGTACCGGGCTGCTCGCCCACGACCTGATGGCCTACGTGGCTGCCCGGGTGGCGCCGCACGAGAAGGTCCGTCGCGTCGAGTTCGTCACCGAGATCCCCAGGTCGCCGGCCGGCAAGATCCTGCGCCGTCTGCTGGCCGATCCTGGCCGGACGGCCGCTTCTGCGCCGCCGCCGGCGCTCACCGGGCAGTCGCGATGATCTCCCAGTCAGGCCCGGTCGCCCGCGCCCGCACCGGGCGGCTGCGCGGAACGGTGAGCGTGATCACTGGTGGCGGCCGCGGCATCGGGCGGGTGCTGGCGCAGGCGCTGGCGGACGCGGGCGCGGCGGTCGGCCTCATCGCCAGGTCCGGTGCGGAACTCGCCGAGACGGTCCGGCTGGTCACGGCCGCAGCCGGCACGGCCGCGGCGGCCTGCGCCGACGTTGCCGATCCGCGGGAGGCGGCGGCGGCCATCGATATGCTCTGCAGCCAGCTGGGGCCGGTCGACCTGCTGGTCAACAACGCAGGCGTGTGCGGTCCGGTCGGTGACGCATGGGAGGTCGACGCCGATGAATGGTGGCGTGCAATCGAGATCAACCTGCGCGGGGTCTTCCTCTGCTCGCAAGCCGTCCTGCCGGCCATGACGGATCGCGGCGCCGGCCGGATCGTGAACATCACCAGCGATGCCGGCGTGTACCGGTGGCCGCAAGTGTCCGCCTACTCAGTGGCCAAGGCCGCCGTTATCAAGTTCACCGAGAACCTGGCCGCAGAGGCGAGCAGGAGCGGCGTCCGTGCCTTCAGCGTCCACCCCGGCATCACGCCGATCGGTCTGTCCGAGCGGGCCCTGACGTGCGCTGCGCCGCGCGGCTCGGCAGAAGCCCGGATCCATGCCTGGGTGCGCCAGGAACTGCGGGCTGGCCGGGGCGCGGAGCCGATCCTGGTCGCCGGGCTTGTCACCCGGCTCGCTGCTGGCGAGGCCGACATGCTCAGCGGGTGCCACCTTTCCGTCCACGACGATCTCGACGTCATCCTGGCCTGCGGGGAGGGCGCAAGGGATCGTTACCAGCTCCGGCTAGGGCGCGATCACCCGTAAGCGGAACTAGGGCAGCTGCAGCGCCGTGGCCGACCACCGGGCCGCGCGCCGCTCCACTACCAGGGGCACGCCGAAGCAGCGGGACAGGTTGCGTTCGGTGAACACCTCGGTGACCGGCCCGGCGGCCAGGACTGTGCCCTTGCGCATAAGCAGCGCATGAGTAAATCCCTCTGGCACCTCTTCCACATGGTGGGTGACCAGCACCATCATCGGCGACCGCGGATCGCGCAGCAGGGCGGCGATGCGCCGCAGCAGGTCCTCCCGGCCGCCGAGGTCCAGCCCCGCGGCGGGCTCGTCCAGCAGGAGAAGCTCGGGGTCAGCCATCAGCGACCGCGCGATCTGGACCCGCTTGCGCTCGCCCTCCGACAGCGTGGCGAACCGGCGCCGGATCAGGTGCGCGCAGCCCAGGGCGTCCAGCAGTTCCACCGCCCTGGTCACGTCGCCTGAGTCGTAGTCCTCGGCGTCCCGGCCGAGGATCCCGTAGGCGGCCGTGAGCACCAGGTCGATGACCTTCTCCGAGACCGGGACCTGGTCGGCGATGGCCGAGCTGGTCATGCCGATCCTGGTACGCAGGTCGGTGAGGTCGGCCTGGCCGAGCGGCTCGCCGAGTACCTCGACGGTGCCGTGCGTCGGCGCCATCAGCGTCGCGGCCACCTGCAGCAAGGTTGTCTTCCCCGCGCCGTTCGGTCCGATGACAACCCAGCTCTCGTCGCTGCGCGCTGTCCAGTCCACATCACGCAAGAGCATCGACTTGTCATGCCGGACCCCGACCCCGCGCAGCCGCAGCACCTCCGCCGCCATCCGGCTCCCTTCGCGCCGCAACCTCCAGCTTGAACTTACGGCATCACCGCACCGCCACGGCCGTTACCCGGCCAAGCTCACGCGGCGCAGCCGGGCGCCTACGCCCGGCAGCCCTAACGGCCTTGCTGCCGGACTGCTAGCACTGCCGCCTGGGTGCGGTCGGCCACGCCCAGCTTGGCCAGGACCGAGCTGACGTGAGTCTTGACGGTCTTCTCCGACACCCCGAGCGACCTGGCGATCTCGCGGTTGGAGTAGCCCTGCGCCAGCAGCGCGAGCACCTCGCGCTCGCGGCCGGTCAGCGCGGCCATGCCGCGCACCTGAGGCCGGCCCGAGCGGGCCGCCATCACGGCAGCAGCACCGGGCGCGAGCAGTGTATGGCCATCGTGAACCGACCTGATGGCGCGCACAAGGGCGTCAGGATCCACGTCCTTGTACAGGAACCCCGCAGCACCGGCCGCCAGCGCCCGCGCGACTAGCTCGGAGTCGGCCGCGCTGGTCAGCACCAGCGCGCGGGTGGCTGCCGAGAACTCGGGCAGCCTGCCGAGCACCGCGACGCCGTCCAGCACGGGCAGCTTGAGGTCGAGCAACAGCACATCGGGCCGAAGCTCGCCGGCCAGCCGCAGCACCTCGGCACCATCGGACGCCTCGCCGGCCACCTCCATGTCGTCGTGCACGCTAAGCAGGACCGAGATCCCCTGCCGCACCACAGGGTGGTCGTCAGCGATCAGCACGCTGATCCGGCCCGCGGTCATGATGCCGGCCGGCTCGCGGCGGGCAGTGGCACTGTGAGCCGCACGGTCGTGCCCTCGCCGGGCCGCGAGGTCACCGACAGCGCGCCGCCAACCGAGCCTGCCCGCTCGCGCATCGAGGCCAGGCCAAGGCCGTCGTGCGGGCTGGCCGCGTCGAAGCCGCGGCCGCAGTCGGTTACCTCGAGCAGCGCGCTGCGCCGGCGGCCGCTGATGCGGACTGTCACCTGCGGGCTGCCCGAGTGCCGCAGCGCGTTGCTGACGGCCTCCTGCGCGACCCGGTACAGCGCGGTCTCCCGCGGCTCGTCGAGCGCGGGCACGTCCGCCGCCTCCACCCGGACGTCCTTGCCGTAAGTGCGGCCCACCAGCACGGCGTAGCTGCGCAGCGAGCCGATCAGCCCGCTGACGGCCAGATCGGGCGGTGCCAGGCCGTCGATCACGGCGCGCAGCTCGGCGTGTGCCTGGCCTGCCAGCGTGGCGACGCTATCGATCTCCGCTGCGGCCCTGACGGGGTCGCGGTCGACAAGCAGCGCCGCCGCTCGCGCCTTGGCCCGGACGCTGAACAGCTTCTGCGCGACCGCATCGTGCAGGTCCCTGGCTAGCCGTGCCCGTTCCTCCAGGACAGACAACTCGCGTCCGCGCTCGTACAAGCGCGCGTTGGCGAGCGCGATCGCTGCATGCGCCGCGAACAGCGTCAGCAGCCGCTCGTCCTGCTCTGTGAAGCCGCCGCCGCCTCGCTTGCAGGCGGCGAAGATGAAACCGAGAACCTGGCTGCCCCTCAGGATCGGCACTCCGAGCACATCGGTGAGCTCGGGATGAGCCGCGGGCCAGCCCCAGAACCTCGGGTCGGCGCGGATGTCATCCAGCCGCAGCGGCTTGCCCTCCCGCAGGATCACGCCCAGCATGCCGTGCTGGCGCGGCAGCGGCCCGATCTGGGCCTGCTGCCTGGCCGAGATGCCTGCCACGACGAACTCGGCGAACCCGCCGCTGTCGTCTGGCACGCCGAGTGCCGCATACCTGGCGCCTGACAGCGACCGCGCGGACCTGACGATCATCTGCAGCACGTCGCGGACCGACAGCTGGCTCGCGACAGCCAGCACGACCTCGCTGACCCGCTCGAAAACCTCGTCCCGGCCCGCGCCG
>DASPWG010000108.1:0-2632 GCA_035621915.1 Streptosporangiaceae bacterium | reverse complement strand
TGATCGCCGGCTCGACGGGCCGCAGCGCCTCGGCCCAGTCCGGGGCGATCAGGTCGCTGAGTGGGCGTGCCGCCATGGGTTGACTGTAGAGGAACGGGTCAGGACGGGGGCATCAGATCGCCGACGCCGTCGCCACGTCGGGCGATTTCGCGACTTGGCGGGCAGGGCCGGCGGGAGCGTGCCACGATGCCACCGTGAGCCTGCCATCCGGACATTTCACATCCCGGCGGCTGCTACTCGGAGCGGCCTGTCTCGCGGCGATCGGGACCTGCCTGGCCGGCTGCGCAGTTGCCCCGTCGTCGGCCAGCAGCACCAGCTCCGCAGCGGCTACCGGCTCCGGACGCGCCAGCACGCTCGCCGCTTCGGCGAGCCCGGCCGCGCCGGCCGACCGGGCCACGCCGACTGCGTCGTCGTCTCCTGCACTGGCCGCGTTGCTGGCCGGCACGACCGTACCGGGTGCCCCGAATTGCCCGGCGTTCCCGGCAAATAATGTCTGGAATACAAACATCTCGAATCTGCCCGTCGACAAGCACAGTGCGGCCTGGCTGGCCAGCATGGACTCGGCGAGCACGTTCCTGCACCCCGACTTCGGGCCTGATCCGGGCGGGTACCCGTACGGCATCCCGTTCACGATCGTGACCAGCAAGACGCCGAAGGTGCACATCACTTTCGAGTACGCGAGCGAGAGTTACCAGGGCGGGTACCCGTTCGGGCCGGACACCCCGATCGAGGGCGGCCAGAGCTCCGGTGGCGACCGGCACGCGATCATGGTGAACTCCGACACGTGCACGCTGTACGAACTCTGGGACGCGCACTACTCGGCTGACGGCTCCACTGCCGGGTCGGGCGCCATGTGGCACCTGAGGTCCAACGCGCTGCGGCCGGCCGGATGGACGTCGGCGGACGCGGCCGGGCTGCCGATCCTGCCGGGCCTGCTCGACTACGCGCAGGTGCAGGCAGCGGTGCGCTCCGGCATGCCGATCACGCACGCGATCCGCTTCACCGCCGACCTGACGCAGGCCGCCTACCTGTGGCCGGCCAGGCACTTCGCCAGCACCGATACCAGCGCGGACGTTCCGCCGATGGGCGCCAGGTTCCGGCTCAAGGCGAGCTTCGACGTCGCGAAGTTCTGCAGCAGCTCACAGCCCTACTGCAAGGACGCCAAGGTCGTGCTGGTGGAGATGCAGGACTACGGCCTGATCCTGGCCGACAACGGCAGCAACTGGTACTTCCAGGGCAGCGCGTACCCGCAGTGGCCGGACGCCCTGGTGACGCTGCTGAAGGGGATCCCGGCCATTGACTTCCAGGCGGTCGACGAGGCCTGCCTCATGGTGAGCAGCAACTCCGGCGCGGCCAAGGCCGGGCCAGGCTGCCCGATCGGCTGACGACATCATGGTGTGATGCCGCGCGTCTCGCCTGGGTCGGTGCTGTTCACCACGTACAACATGCTCGACCTGTTCCAGTCCGGCGGCGTGGCCGGGCGTCGGCATTACCAGCGCGTCACCGATGTCATCCGCGGCATCGGCGCCGACGTGGTTGCAGTGCAGGAGATCCGCGGCGCTAGCGCTTCGCAGGCCCGGGCCAGGCTGCGGCGGCTGGCCCGGGATGTCGGCATGTGCTGCGTCGTGCCCGCCCAAGGCGGGGAGGCCGGCCTCCATGGGGAGTCCGGCCAGCGGGGGGAGTCCGGCGAGACTGCGCTGGCGGTCGGCAGCCGCGGCTATCACTGCGGGCTGATGTGGCGGCCGGGGCTCGAGGTAGTTCCCGGCTCCTTCCGGGAGTCCGGCGCCGGCCGGCTGTGGCACAGCGCTGGGTGGGCGACGTTCCGCCTTGATGGGCGACTGGTGCGGCACGCCGTCTTCCATGCCACCCCGTTCGGCCGGCAACTGCGGGCCAGGCAGAACGAGTTGCTCGCGTCCATGCTCTCGGCCGGGCCAGACGGCGGCGTCCCGCTGCTGATCGGCGCGGACTGGAACGCGCAGTCGGCCGACCGGGTGCCGGATCCGCGGACCTGGCAGCCGCGGCTGTACGAGCCCTCCGATCCGTTCGCCGCAGTGTCGTGGGATGAGGACCTGGTCCACCAGTGCTGCTATCAGGACAGCGCCGACGGGATCAGGCGGCACTGGGTCGACCTGTCGGCTGGCGAGGCCCTTGTCGCGGGCGGCCTGCTCGACGCGGCGGCAGCGCTGCGGGCGCCGTGGCAGGCCACCTGCGGGTACTTCCCCGGCGACGGCTACGGCTCGCGCGGCATCCTGCGCAGGATCGACGGGATCCGGGTCACCGCGCCGGTGCTGCCTGCGCTGCGAGCGCACCTGGTGACCGACACCCCGGCCGCCCGCCTGGCCTCGGACCATCTCCCCGTGACCGTGGAGTACGTGCCGGCCGGCATCGCCGGCAGCTGACGCCGCCTGGGGACTCCCGTCGGCCAAAGGTGAGTACTCTCGGTTTGCCTATAGGCAAACCGAGAGTACTCACCGGCCTGAAGTGCCGGGCTCCGGCGCTGTAAGTCAGGCCCTGGGCGCCTGCCCCGCGTCGCGCGCGTCCTTCCACCGCTGCGTGCGGGTCTCGATGTAGTTCTTGAAGTCGTCCGGCGTGGCCATATTGGGCAGCGCGGGCTGGCCGACCAGTTGCTCGT
>DASPWG010000107.1:0-12468 GCA_035621915.1 Streptosporangiaceae bacterium | reverse complement strand
GCTCGCGCACACTAACGTCCCTGGTTCGCGGAACGAGAAGCGTTGGCAGGACGTCGAGGAACTGCTCGACGCCGGCATCGACGTGATCTCGAACGTCAACATCCAGCACCTCGAGTCGCTGAACGACGTGGTCGAGAAGATCACCGGAGTTCCGCAGCGGGAGACCGTGCCCGACGCCGTGGTCCGCGCGGCCGACCAGGTCGAATTGGTCGACATGACGCCGGAGGCGCTGCGGCGCCGGATGGCCCACGGCAACATCTACAAGGCCGAGAAGATCGACGCGGCGCTCACCAACTACTTCCGCATCGGCAACCTGTCGGCGCTGCGCGAGCTTGCGCTGCTCTGGCTGGCCGACAAGGTGGACGAGGGCCTGCAGCGCTACCGCGAGGCGCACGACATCCACACGACGTGGGAGGCAAGGGAACGCGTGGTCGTCGCGCTGACCGGCGGCCCGGAAGGCGACACTCTCATCAGGCGGGCCGCCAGGATCGCGGCGAGGTCGGCGGGCGGCGAACTGCTCGCGGTGCACGTCACTACCTCAGACGGGCTCACCGGCGCTGATCCGGCCGCGCTGGCGAACCAGCGGCGGCTGGCCGAGTCGCTGGGCGGCACCTACCACCAGATCGTCGGCGACAACGTGTCAGAGGCGCTGCTCACTTTTGCCAGGGCGGAGAACGCCACCCAGCTCGTGCTCGGCGTGAGCCGCCGCGGCTGGCTGGCCTCGCTGCTGACCGGCCCGGGCGTCAGCATGCGGACCATGCGCGCGTCGGGCGACATCGACGTGCACATGGTCACCCACTCCTACGTTGGCCGCGGACGCGGCCTGCCGCGCGCGGCCAGGGGCGGGCTGACCCGGCAGCGCAAGCTGGCGGGTTACGCCCTCGCGGTCGCGCTCATGCCGCTGCTCACGCTGCTGCTGGCGAGCCTGCGCAGCGACCTCAACCTCACCAGCGACGTGCTGGTGTTCCTGGCCGGGGTCGTCGCGGTCGCGCTGGTAGGCGGGTTCATCCCGGCCCTGCTGGCCGCCGTGGCGGGCTTCCTGCTGCTCAACTACTACTTCACCCCGCCGATCTACCAGTTCACTATTGCCGAGCGCAACAACGCGCTGGCGCTGGTCATCTTCGCGGCGGTCGGCCTGGTGGTGAGCTCGGTAGTGGACACTGCCGCCAAGCGGACCAAGCAGGCCGCCAGGGCAAGCGCGGAGTCCGAGCTGCTGGCCACCACGGCCGGTAGCGTGCTGCGCGGCCAGCGCGCGCTGTCGGCCGTGCTTGACCGGGTGCGCGAGGCCTTCGGGATGGACTCGGTCACGCTGCTTGAGCGCTCAGACGGCGACGCCAATCAGCCTGCGTTCGCAGCCGCCGACGGCGGCGACGTGGACGGCGGGCGGGCCCACTGGGCTGCCAGGACCGGCCCGACCGGGCGGTGGAAGGCCGTTGGCGTCTCCGGCGAGCCGCTGGTGTCCAGGCCAGAGGAAGCCGACGTGGAGATGCCGGTCAGCGACACGCTCGTGCTCGCGATGCGCGGCCGGGCGCTCCCGGCCACAGACCGGCGGGTGCTCGGCGCTTTCGCGGCCTACGCGGCCGCCGCGCTCGAGCAGGGGCGGCTGGCCGCAGCCGCGGAGGCCGCGCGGCCGATCGCCGAGGCGGACAGGGTGCGCACGGCGTTGCTTGCCGCCGTCAGCCACGACCTGCGGACGCCGCTGGCCTCCGCCAAGGCAGCCGTGACCAGCCTGCGGTCGCAGGACATCGAGTGGGACGCCGAGGATCAGCGGGAGTTGCTGGCGACCGCCGACGAGTCGCTCGACAAGCTTGCCCACCTGGTCGACAACCTGCTGGACATGAGCAGGCTGCAGGCCGGCGCGCTCGCGGTCTTCCCGCGGCCCGCAGACCTGTCCGAGATCGTCGCCAGGTCGCTGGACGACCTGGGCCCGGCCGCCAGGGCCGTCACCGTGGAGATTCCCGACGACCTGCCCGAGGTCGCGGTGGACCCTGGCATCCTGGAGCGGGTGATCGCCAACCTGACCGCCAACGCGCTGCGCTATGCGCCGCCAGGGGTGCCGCCTGTGCTGACCGGCAGCGCGCTGCGCGACCGGGTGGAGCTGCGGGTCATCGACCACGGCCCTGGGATCCCGGCCGAGCACCGCAACCGGATGTTCGTGCCGTTCCAGCGGCTCGGTGACACCGACAACACCACTGGCGTCGGGCTCGGCCTGGCGCTGTCGCGCGGGCTTACCGAGGCCATGGGCGGCAGCCTGGAGCCGGAGGAGACCCCTGGTGGCGGCCTGACCATGACGCTGTCCCTGCCAGCCGCGCCGGCCCCGCCGCCGGCCGTCCCCGTCGGCCACGACACCGACGGCGAATCCGAGCCCGGCGGGGCACCGCTGCCGTGACCGCCTGTCGTGGCAGCGTGGTGCCGTGACTGCCGTCCTGGTCATCGACGACGAGCCGCAGATCGTGCGCGCGCTGCGGATCAACCTGCGGGTCCGCCAGTACGAGGTGCACTCGGCGGGCACGGCGAGCGAGGCGCTCGAGATCGCCGCACGGCACCCGCCCGACCTGGTCATCCTGGATCTGGGCCTGCCCGACCTGGACGGAGTGGAGGTCATCCACGGGCTGCGGGGCTGGACCGACGCCCCGATCATCGTGCTGTCCGGCCGGGCGGACAGCACCGACAAGGTCGAGGCCCTGGACGCCGGCGCCGACGACTACGTCACCAAGCCGTTCGGGATGGACGAACTGCTGGCCAGGATGCGCGCTGTCACCAGGCGGGCCAGCGCCGACGGGGACGCACCGCAGGTGCGGCTCGGCGATCTGGTGGTCGACCTGGCGGCCAAGCGCGTGTTCAGGCCCTCCGCCCCCGGCAGTGATATCCGGCTCACCCCGACAGAGTGGCATCTGCTGGAGGTGCTGCTCCGCAACCCGGGCAAGCTGATGAGCCAGCAGCAACTGCTGTCGGAGGTCTGGGGACCCGGCTACGCTGACGCGACCGGCAACCTCCGCCTTTACATGGCACAGCTGCGGCGCAAGCTGGAGCCCGACTCGGCCCGCCCGCACTGGCTTCTCACCGAGCCGGGGATGGGATACCGGTACCAGCCGGACCCAGAGGATGCATGATTTCGGGTCGTTCCGCGACATGCTACTCAACGTAACCTACAGGATACGTTCAGATATTAGAAAACCCGCTCATGTACATGCCGTTGCCTGCACGATTGGTGCATGGGATTTCGAAGACTGCCACTTGTACTGGGACTTCTCGTAATCTGCTTAGTACTAGGCGGATGGTACGGGCCAGGACTTGCCATCGCCGGCTCGAAACCCCACTGGCAGACCGTGGCGTTCGCGGGCGTGTCCGTCAGGGTGCCGGCCTCGTGGCCGGTGTTCAACCTTGCCAGGCATCCCGCCGACTGCCCTCGGCTCAACCGGCACGCCGTGTACCTCGGGACGCCGGGGCCCGATCCGGCCTGCCCGGCCGATGAGCTCGGCGGCAAGACCGAGGCCGTTCAGCTCCTGCCGGTCAACGACGCCAGCCCCGACCTGCGCGCGGCGACCCGGCACATCAGGCTGGGCAAAGTCGCGGCACTGACCAATCCCGACAGCATGGTCACCCACACGATCATCGACATCCTGCCGGCCGCGGGCGTGGAGGTCAGCCTGTCTTATGGCAGCGACCTGGCACTGATCAGGACCGTCCAGGCCTCTATCGCGCTAACGGGACGGCCCCGGCACCCCGGCGCCGTCTCGGTGCGGCCCGCCGCGATTCCGGCCGCCGCGCAGCAAGGGGTCTACACCGGGCCGGGCTTCGACACCTGCGCCGCACCTTCGGCCACCGTCATGAAGCACTGGCTGGTCTCGCCCTACCGCGCGGTCGGCATCTACATCGGCGGAGTCAACCGGGCCTGCGCCCAGGCCAACCTGACCGGCAAGTGGATCAACCAGATCCAGCGCCAGGGCTGGCACTACTTCCCGTTCTACGTCGGCCCGCAGGCTAGCTGCGTGGATGCCTTCGGCGATGCGCCGATCGTCGCCTCGCAGGCCGCGGCGGAGGGCAGCCAGGCAGCCGACGACGCCGCGCAGCAGGCGCAGAACCTCGGCATCCCGCAGGGCACCCCGATCATCTACGACATGGAGGCCTACGACGGCTGCGGCAGCGAGGTCATCGCGTTCCTGTCGGCGTGGGATGCAGAGCTGAACGCGGACGGCTACCAGTCCGGCGTGTACGAGTCGTTCTCCAACATCAGCGATCTGGTCAGCGCCCAGGGGCTGATGGTGGAGCCGGACGTGATCCACTACGCGGACTGGGACGACGTGGCTACCACCAGCAGCAGCTACATGCCGGCCGACATGTGGACCGACCATCAGCGCCTGCACCAGTACCGCGGCGGTCACAACGAGACGTGGGGCGGCTCCACCCTCAACGTCGACGACGACCAGCTGGACGTGGACCTCGGCGGGCAGGCAGGTTCGCAGCCGCCGTCTTCCCCGCTGCCGCCGTTCCCGCTGTCCCGTATCGCGCTCGGGATCAACGCCAGCGGCAGCGCCGAGTGGTTCGCCACGGACGCCGCTGGCGTGCTGAAGCACGCTTACCAGCAGTCGCCTGGCTCGGCTGCCTGGTCGTCGACGCAGGAGGTGGGCGACTCCCCCGCCAACCTGACCAGCAATCCCTCGGTCACCGCGGAGCAGGATGGCGCCCTGACGGTCTTCGCGCTCGACGCGGCCGGCGCCGTGGTCAACTCCTGGGAGCAGCCTGGCGGGCAGGGCGGCTGGCAGTGGGGCAGCAGCGTCGGGACCGGGCTGCCAGACGGCGCGCGCGGCGACCCCTCCGCGACGCTCGGGCGGTCCGGCGCGATCAGCGTGTTCGTGACCGGGCAGGGCGGCACCGTCGAGACCACCAGCCAGCAGGCACCGAACGACAACGCCGGCTGGACGCAGTGGACGGGCATCGGCGGCAGCTGCGCGGGATCGCCAGCTGCCTTCACCGCGCCCGGCGGCCCGGTCGAGGTCTTCTGCGTGACGGCGACGGGCACTCTCGGCTTCGCCGTCGACGCTGATGGCTGGCAGCCCTGGCAGTCCATCGCGGGCTTCACCGGCCTGACCGGGATCCCGGCCGTGGTCTCCGCCGGCGACGGCCAGACCGAGGTAGCCGCGCAGACCAGCGCGGGTGCGCTGGACGTCGCGTGGCAGGCCCGACCGGGCAGCGGCTGGGCCGCGGAACCCGGCCCGCCCGGCAACGCGACGCTCGAGGGCTCACCCGCGCTGACCGCGTGGCCGGGCGGCGCGGTCGCCGTCTTCAGCGAGCTGTCGGGCGGCCAGGTCGGCTACTGCGTGCAGCAGTCCGCCGGCTCGGCCAGCTGGACCGAGTGGACGTCGCTGGGCAGCGCGGGCTCCGCCGTGCCCGCGGCCTGGCTGAGCCCGTCCGGCACGCCGGAAGTGGCGATCCTGGATTCCGGCGGTGACATCGCCGTTACCAGCTACCTGGCCACCGGGTGGGCCGGCTGGACCCAGATGGGCGGCACGCTCTAGACGTGCTACTCGGGCGAGACCTCCTGCCCGTCGCGGGCCACCGTCTCCAGCCCGTAGCGCAGCCGGCAGATGACGACGTTCTTGGTGCCATGCTGGATGGCCTGCTCGAGCACGAACCCGCGCTGATTGTGCAGGATCTGGTGCCAGAAACGCCGCGGCTGCACCTCGGGGATAAGCACCACCAGCTGCTCGTAGGACGCCGACCGCTCCAGCTCGCGCAGGAAGCCAACCACCGCCGGCCCGAGCGCGCGGCGGCTGCTGTGCAGGGTGAGCAGCGGCACGTCTGGATGCCACTGCTCCCACTGCTGGCGCAGGTGCGCGTCCTGCGCGGCGCTATCCGGATCGTCATAGCTGACCGTCACCGCCAGCACCTCGTCGCCGAGCGACAGCGCCGCGGAAATCCCGGCCGAGGTCAGCCTGGACATGCTGCCCACCGGCACGACCACGAGCGAGCTTCGCCGCCGCGGTGCTGGCGGCAGCTCGCCGATCTCCAGGGCCTTGCCGATCCGGCCGTAGACGGTGTGGATGCGGCTGAACATCAGCACCAGCAGCGGCACCACGATCACGATCAGCCAGGCGCCCTCAGTGAACTTGCTGATCAGCTCGATGGCTAGCGCCGCGAGCGTGAAGACCGCACCGACCCCGTTGATGACCGCGCGCGTGCGCCAGCCGTCCGCGCCGCTCTGCCGCCAGTGCCTGACCATGCCGGCCTGAGACAGGGTGAATCCGACGAAGACCCCGATCGCGAACAGCGGGACGAGCGCCTGGGTATTGCCCTCCGCCACGACCAGCAGGACCGCCGCGGCCAGCGCCAGCACGACGACGCCGTAGCGGTGCACCTGCCTGGCCGCGCGCAGGAAGAACAGGTGCGGCAGGAAGTTGTCAGTGGCCAGCAGCGATGCGAGCACCGGCAGGGCGCCGAAGGACGTGTTCGCGGCCAGCGCCAGCAGCACCACCGTCACCAGCTGGATGGTGTAGAAGGCCCAGTTTTTCCCGAGCGAGGCCGCCGTCAGCTGCGCCAGGGTGGTCTCGGTCGGCGAGGGCAGGGCATGGTACTTGTCGGCCAGCACGGCGATGCCGATCAGCATCAGGCCCAGGATGACTCCGAGCCCGACCTCGGTGTGCTGCGCCCGGCGGGCCCGCGGCTTGCGGAACGAGGGCACGGCGTTCGCGATCGCCTCCACCCCGGTCAGCGCGGAGCAGCCGGAGGCGAAGGCGCGCAGCAGCAGCAGGATGCCCACGGTCTGCGCGACCGAGGCTGCCGATCCGCCGACGGGCACGACCGGATGCGGCCGCGCCAGGCCCGCGAAGATCACAGCGAATATCCCGGCCACGAAGACGAGCGTGGGCAGGATGAACAGCCGCGCCGACTCCGCGACCCCCCAGAGGTTGGCCGCGGTGATCAGCGCGAGCACTGCCAGGCAGATCCACGTCCTGTCCTTGTAGAGCGGCTGGAACGCGGACGTCAGGGCCTCGACCCCGGCCGACACGCCGACCGCGGCGTTCAGGATGTAATCCACGACCAGGGACGCGGCGGCCAGCAGGCTGGCGCGCTGGCCGAGATGCGCCTTGGACACCGCGTATGCGCCGCCGCCGTGCGGGAATGCCTCGATGACCTGCCGGTAGGAGATCACCAGCACCGTCAGCAGCAGCACGATCGCCAGCGTGACCGGCAGGGTGTAGTGCAGCGCGGCCACCCCGGCGGTCGCCAGCACGATGATGATCGCCTGCGGGCCGTATGCCACCGACGAGAGCGCGTCGAGCGAGAGTCCGGCCAGGCCCTCAAGCGCGGTAAGCCGGTGCTTTTCCTCGTCGTCGGGTTCGCGCGAGTGGGGCCGGAAGCCGGGCAGGCCCCGCCGCCGCCCGGCTGCGGCAAGCACCTCGCCGTGGCGCGGTATGCCCTGGTCTGGTCCGTTAGCCATTGGCTCGTGGGGCGGTCGGCTGCACGGCCACGGTGGCTAGGACGTGGCCTAGGCCAGCGTCACGACGAGGATCGCGATAATGGCGAGCACAACCGCGGCCGCCACGACCAGCAGCGCCAGCTTGGCCACGCTCCGGCCGGGCGCTTTCATGTCCCAGGGCCGCTCGGCGTCGGTCCGCTCGGCGAAGGCCCGGAACTGCGCTGTGCTGGCTGACACATCGGGGGTCGCGCGGAACTCGCCCGTGCTGATCGGCCGACCAGCGCGAGCTGCGGGATCCTCCTGACGCTCCGTCATGGCCGCCACTGTAGCCGAACCCTGAGGCCCGCACGCACTCCCAGCGCAAACCCCAGGGCACTATCGGGAAAAATCCTGCGCGCCTAGCCATCGGAGCCGGGTATCAGCAGGTCAGGCCGGTTGACCAGCCGGGATAGCACGATCACGCTGCGTGTCCGGACAACGAACGGCTCGGCGCCGATCCGCTCGACCACCTGCTCGAAGTGGCGCACGTCCGCGGCCCTGATATGCAGCAGCGCATCGGCCTCACCAGTGATCGTGCAGGCGTCTGTCACCTCTGGATGCTTGCTCACCGCCGCGGCGATGTCGGCCGGCGAGGTCCGGCCGCGGCAGAACAGCTCCACGTACGCCTCGGTAGTCCAGCCAAGCGCCGACGGGTCGACCCGGGCGGAGAAGCCTGTGATGGCCCCGGAAGCGCGCAGCCGGTCCACCCTCCGCTTCACGGCGGGTGCCGACAGGCCGACCTGCGCGCCTACCTCCGCGTAGGTGGCCCTGGCGTCCTCTACGAGCGCGGCGATGACCCGCTTGTCCAGCTCGTCGAGCGGCATCGGGGCATCCTCCGGCTTGGGGCGTCTAGCTGGTCAGCGCCGCGCGCAAGGCAGCGAGGTCGGCGCGGCTCAGGCCATGCGCCAGCAGGTAGCCCTCGGCCGAGCCATGGCTGGTTCTGGCGCGCGCCAGCGCGGCGAGGATGAGCCGCGGCGGGCTGGCAAGCAGTTCCGCTGACAGTTCCTCGCTGATGCCGGCGCTGGCCTGCAGCTGGCTGATCGCCGAGACGTTCCGCGGGTCCAGGTAGCCGCCGCTGAGCGCGTAGTCCGCTGCGATGATCTCGTCGGGTACACCGAGCACTGCCAGCACCAGCGCGATGACGACCCCGGTCCGGTCCTTGCCGGCGCTGCAGTGCACCAGCGCCGGGAGCCCCTGCTCGGCGCACAGCGGCTTGATCGCCTCCGCGACGGCGGCGCCGCACTCGTCGATCATGTAGGCGTAGATGCCGTCCAGGTTCTGCGGGAGGGACTCCAGGTCACCGCCGAGGATCGAGATGTGCGTGTGCCGTGCGGTCAGCCCGTCCAGCGGAGTAGGAGCGATCTCGGCCTCGACGTGGGTGCGCAGGTCGACGATGGTCCGCAGGCGCAGGCCGGCCAGCGCCCTGAACCCCGCGTCGTCTAGCTGGTGCAGCGCGTCGGAGCGGTACAGCGTGTGCCAGGGGATCACGGCGTCCTGACCGCCTGCCGTGGGATACCCGCCCAGATCACGCAGGTTATGCAGCCCTGGCAGCTCTATCCGGCGCTGCGGCGCGGTGACCAGCGCGCATACTGCCTCGCCGTCATCTCCGGTGCACCCTGCATCAGCCACGATCTGCGTCAACCGCCCGCTCCCGTCGGTCCCATTGGTTACGTCGTTTCGTATGGCACGATCTCATACCCGGCGCCGGGCCGGACCGGGGCCTGCCCGCCGCAGTAAAGTCGGGCGGTGGCCGGGCCGACCAGGGCACGGCTGGCCTGCGGAGGGACCGATGACCAGACTTGGCGGCATGTACGGCCCGGACGCGACCTTCCTCGGCGTGGACCGGGCGGACCTGGCCGACCCGGCGTCGTGGGCTGGCACTGACATCATGATCATCGGCGCGCCGTTCGACGGCGGCACGTCGCATCGGCCTGGAGCCAGGTTCGGCCCCCAGGCCATCAGGTTCACCGATTACCTGCCGCACGACTCATCCCGGCCGCACCTGGCGCTCGGCGTGGACCCGCTGGCCGAGCTGACGGTGGCCGACGCTGGCGACGTCGAGATGCTGTCCGGCGATACCGAGCAGGCATTGCGCCGGCTGGAGGAAGCCGTCCACCGGGCCTGCCACGGCGGCGCGCTGCCGGTCATCCTGGGCGGCGACCACACCATCGCGTTCCCTGACGCCACCGGCGTTGCCAGGCACGTAGGCTGGGGCCGGGTCTCGGTGATCCACTTCGACGCGCACGCCGACACCGGGGACACCCAGTTCGGGGCGCTGTACGGGCACGGGACCCCGATGCGCCGGCTGATCGAGTCGGGGGCGGTGCGCGGCGACCGGTTCCTCCAGATTGGCCTGCGCGGCTACTGGCCGGAGCCGGAGACGCTGGAGTGGATGGCGGCGCAGCGGATGCGCAGCTTCGAGATGACCGAGATCGTCACGCGGGGCCTGGCCGAGTGCCTGTCCGAGGCCTTCACGATCGCCACCGACGAGTGCGACGGAGTCTTCCTGTCGGTCGACGTGGATGTGGTGGACCCCGGCATGGCGCCTGGCACTGGCACGCCCGAGCCCGGCGGTCTCACCGGCCGCCAGCTGCTGGACGCGGTCCGGCGGATCGCCATGGAGCTGCCGCTGGTCGGGATGGACGTGGTGGAGGTCTCCCCGCCCTACGACCACGCCGAGGTCACGGCTTTCCTGGCCAACCGGGTGGTCCTCGAGGTGCTGTCGGGCATCGCCTGGCGCCGCCGGCAGGCGGCCGCGGACCCGGCCAGGCCCGCCAGGGATCCGGCCTCGCCGCTGCTCGAGGGCCGCGGCTCAGGGGCGCCTTCCTAGCGGAGGATGGCCAGGAAGAACACGGTCATGTCGTAGAGGAAGTGCGCGAGGATCGGCCGGCTGAGCTTGCGGTGCTTCTGGAAGGACCGGGTCACCAGCCAGCCGAACGGAAGCGTGAAGATCACGGCGACGCCGTAGTAGACGTGGTAGCTGGTGCGCAGCGCCAGGCTGAGCCAGAACGCCCTGGTCGGTGACCAGCCGAGCTGGTCGAGCCTGGTCAGCAGGTAGCCATTGACGATCACTTCCTCGGCCACCGCGGTGATGAGCGACTGGCTGACCGCGAAGATCACGTAGTAGACGGGGACGTGCAGCACCGGCGCGGTATTGGCCAGCTTGGAGTGCTCGAGCGGAGCCAGCGCGATGGCCAGCACGAACTGGCAGCCGAATGCCGCCGCGGCGAGCCCGGCGCCGGCGCCAAGGTCCGGCATGTCGACTCGGGTCAGCCCGAGGCTGGACGGCGGCTGGCCGGTGCGGGCGAGCAGCAACAGTGCCAGCGGCACCACGGCCGCGGTCGGCGTGTAGCTGAGCAGGCCGAGCACTACGTTGAGCGCGGGCTGGTGCGGGACGATGGTCGGCAGCTGGCTCAGCCGCGCGTTGGTATCCAGGTGCACGGCGAGGATCAGGACCGCGCTGACCACCCACGGGAACAAGCCCGCGATCATCACCAGCCACGTCTCCCGGACGAGGCTGGACCTGGTCTGCTCGCTAATCACCACGGGCGTGGGCTCCCGTGGCTCGTCCGCCGCCCAGAACTGCCAGCCGGGGGGAGCCGGCGGCCAGTCGGCAGGCGGCTGCCAGCCGGGCGGCGGCTGCCAGCCAGGTGGCGCCGGCGGCCAGCCAGGAGCCGGGCGCCATGTCAGCCTTCTCGCGGTCACTGGCACATAATGCCGCAAGAACCTTGGACCTGCGCGCTGGCAGGCAGCTGCCCTGCGCCGGCAGTGATACTCACTCTCGTCGATGGGTCGCGAGCATCAAAGTGGCTGGATCTATAGTTGGTGGATGCTAGACGTGACCAGGCTCCGGGTGCTGGTCGCGATCGCCAGGCACGGTTCAGTGACCGCGGCGGCCCGAGCCCTCAACTACGCCCAGCCGTCGATCAGCCACCACATCGCCCGGCTGGAGGCGGAGACCGGAGCCCGGCTGCTGGAGCGGGCCGGGCGCGGCGTACGGCTGACCGAGGCCGGGCGGATGCTCGCCGAACGTGCCGAGGAGATCATCGGCAGGCTGGACTCGGCCGAGGCCGAGCTTGCCGCCCACATCGGCCTGCGCGAGGGCCGGGTGCGGCTGGCCGCGTTCCCGTCCGCGCTCGGCACCCTGGTGCCCGCCGCGGTCGCCTGGCTGGATGCCGAGACCCCGGGCCTGGATCTGCAGCTGACCGAGGCCGAGCCGCCCGAGGCGCTGCGGATGCTGCGCGCCGGGTACGTCGACGTGGCCCTGATATTCCGGCACTACCAGCAGGACACCGACCCGGAACCGCCCTCGCCCACCGAGGAGGGCACCCGCGGCAGGCTCATCCTGGACGAGCCTGTGCACCTGGTGACCAGGACCGACGGACGTGACGGTGGCGAGGACGGCGGCGAGCCGGACCTGGCCGCCTACGCTGAGAGCCGCTGGATCGCCGGCTGCGAGCGGTGCCGCAGTTACCTGGTCAGGCAGTGCGAGGCGGCCGGGTTCACGCCGAAGATCGCCTTCACGACCGACGACTACGTGGCGGTCCAGGCCCTGGTCGCGGCCGGCCTCGGCGTCACCACGCTGCCCGGCCTGTGCCTGCGAGCAGCACGGCACCCCGGCCTGCGGACCGTGCCGTTGCCAGGGGCGCGGCGGCACGTGTTCGCCGTGACCTACGGCCAGCCACCAGACCCGGCGGTGACTACCAGGCTCATCGACGTACTGGAGCGGGTCGCCAGCCCGGACGGGGCAGCCAGCGCCTAGGTAAGCGGCCGCGTAACGGCTAGATCTTCGTCGCCTGGTCAGCCCAGTACGGATCGCGGAGCCGCCGCTTGAGCAGCTTGCCGCTCGGGTCGCGCGGCAGTTCCTCCACGTAGTCGATCGACCGCGGCCACTTCATCTTGGCCAGCCTGCCCTCTAGCCTGGCCATGATGTCGGCCGTCAGCTCCAGTCCGGGCTCAACCCCCTCCGCGGGCTGCACCACGGCCTTGATCTGCTCGCCCCAGTCCTC
>DASPWG010000106.1:0-34650 GCA_035621915.1 Streptosporangiaceae bacterium | reverse complement strand
CTTGCTGGAAAGCGAGCTCGATTCGACCGCTGGCTACGTCCGCGGGTTCCTGGAGAGGACGCTGGGATGAACGCAAACCTGCAGGACCAGACGGTGCTGGTCGTCGGGCGCGGCGGCGGGTTCGCCCTTGCCATCGTGCTGGCCGCTCGGGACGCCGGGGCCCGCGTCGTCGCGGCCGGCCGTGACCAGGAAGCCCTGCCTGCCGCCTACGCGGGTGAGCCGGACATCAGCACCGAGTACCTCGACCTGACCGACGAGGGCTCGATGGCCAGTCTGCCTGGCAAGCTCGGCCCGGTAGATCACGTGGTCTGCACCGGCTCGGCGCGAGCGCGCGGCCAGCTCGCCGACCTTGACCGGGACGCTGTCCGGCTCTCGCTCGACACCAAGGTCATCGGCCCGCTTATGCTCGCCAAGCACTTTGCGCCCGGGATGAGCAAGACGGGCTCATTCGTCATTTTCTCCGGGGTCGCGGCCGTGAAGATCGCTGTGGGCACCCTGTCCGTGGCGATCACGAACGCGGCGGCCGACACCCTGGCCCGCTCGCTGGCCCTGGAACTGGCGCCGATCCGGGTCAACGCAATATCCCCAGGCGTTGTCGACACCGGCGCCTGGGACGAGTTCGGGGAAAAGCGCAAGGCGGAGTACTTCGCTGACATCAGCGCCCGCAACCCGGTCGGGCGGATCGGGACAGTCGAGGACATCGTGAGCGCGGTGCTGTTCGCCATGACCAACGCCTTCCTCACCGGCCAGACATTGCACGTCGACGGCGGGGAGCCGCTGACCTGACCGCACGTACCCGCCACCGGCCGCGGTGGCCGGAAGGGAGCGAGCATGGGTCTGTCCTGGCAGCAAGGGCCGCTGGCGCCCGGCGCGACCGGCCGGTTCCTGGTTCCCGGCCCGCTGCCCGACCGGCTGATGTACGCCGAGCCGCTGCGCAGGCGCATGCGCGTCAAGTTCGGCGGTGCCTGGATCGCAGATAGCGAGGACGTCACGGTGCTGCACGAACCTGGCCGCTATCCCGTGGCGTACTTCCCGCGCGGTGACATCTCCGGCGGGGCGCTGGAGCAGTCCGGGCACGTCACCCGCCACCACCACCTCGGCACGACGGCGTGGCACACCGTCAGGTCCGGGGACCACGCAGCGCAGCGCGCTGCGTGGTCGCACGTCGAACTGCCTGATTACGCGGCGGTCCTGGAGGGCCGGGTCGCCTTTGCCTGGCCGGCCATGGACGCCTTCTACGAGGAGGATGAGCGGATAGTCGGGCATGCCGCCGATAGCTACCACCGCATCGACATCCGGCAGGCTGACCGGCACCTGCTCGTCCGTCGTGGCGACCGCGTCGTCGCCGACGCCACCCGCCCGCTGGTGCTCTATGAGTCCGGCTTCGCGCCCCGGTGGTATCTGCCGCGCGACAATGTCGACCTGGCGGCGCTCGCGCCTGCCACGGGCCAGACGTTCTGCCCGTACAAGGGCCTGTGCAGCTACTACGACGTCGCCGGTGCCCGCCGCGCCGCGTGGTCGTATGAGGACGCCTGGGCCGAGGTCCGCCGTATCTCCGGAATGGTGTCCTTCGAGCCAGACAAGATCGAGGTTTATCTCGGCGGCACGCGCCTCAGGCTGGCGGCCGGGCAGAGCGTCATCCCGCACGGCGCCGACCGTGACCTCAGCCCCGATGAGGGCGCCGGGGGCAGGCGGCCATGACACCGCCGGCCACGCCCCGAGCAGCCGCGGCCCGGAGCGACACCGGCGTGCAGCCGCCGGTGCTGCTGTCAGTCAACGTTGGCATGCCTCGCGACGTGCCCTGGCAGGGCAGGACCGTGCATACCGGGGTGTGGAAGCGCCCCATGCGGGGCAAGGCGATGGTCCGCCGCCTCAACATCGACGGTGACGGCCAGGGCGACCTGAACGGCCACGGCGGCGAGCAGCGCGCTGTGCTGGTCTACCAGGTCCAGTCCTACCGTCACTGGGCACAGCACTTTCACCGCGCTGACCTCAGCTACGGGCAGTTCGGCGAGAACCTCACGGTCGACGGCCTGCCCGACGACGAGGTCTGCATCGGCGACAGGTACCGGATCGGGGAAGCCGAGTTCGAAGTCACCCAGCCGCGCGTTACCTGCTACCGCGTCGGCCTGCGCCTCGGCGAACCCCAGATGGCCGCACTGCTGGTAAGCCACCGGCGGCCTGGCTTCTACATGCGCGTCATCGCCGAGGGGCACATCCAGGCGGGCGATCGGATCGTCAAGACCAGGACCGGCCGGCACGCGGTGAGCGTCGCCGAGACTGACGCGCTGCTTTACCTTCCCCGGCCGGACTCCGCCAGGCTCCGGCTCGCAGCAGGCATCGCAGCCCTCAGTCCGGGCTGGCGGCAGTCGTTCCTGGATCTGCTCGCAGCGGCTGAGGGTGCCGGTGCCGCTGCCCCATCCCCGGCGGATGCGCAACCGGCATGGACCGGATTCCGCCCGCTCCGGGTAGTCAAGGTCGTGCCGGAAAGCGGCACCGTGTCCTCGATCTACCTCCAGGCAGCTGACGGCAAGCCGCTCCCGGCCGCGCAGGCCGGGCAGTACCTGACGCTCCGGATCCCGGGCGCTGGCCAGCCCGCCCCGGTGCGGAGTTACTCGCTGTCCTCTGTCCCTGGCGCCAGCACGTACCGCATCAGCGTCAAGCGCGAGGACAAGGGCCTTGCCAGCAGCTACCTGACCGGCACGCTCCGGCCGGGCGCGATCCTGGATGGCGCAGCGCCGCGAGGCGAGTTCGTACTGGAGCCCGGCACCGCTCCCGTGCTGCTCATCTCGGCCGGCATCGGCCTGACACCCGTCCTGTCCATGCTGCACGAGCTTGCGTCGGCTCGCAGCAGCCGCGAAGTGTGGTGGATCCACAGCGCCAGGCGGCCGCAGGAACATCCCCTTGCCGCCGAGACGCACCGGCTGCTCGCGTCACTGCCGCAAGCCCGCGAGCACGTGTTCTTCACCGCTGCCACGCCCGCCCAGCGCGCCCGCGCGCATGCCATAGCCGGGCACATCACCAGGGACAGCCTCGCGGCGCTGGCGCCTCCGCCGGGAGCGGTCGCCTACCTCTGCGGGCCAGAGTCGTTCATGACCGCCATCCAGGATGCCCTCGCCGCGCTCGGCATCGACCCCGTCCGCATCCACACCGAGCTGTTCGGGGCGCGGTCATCGATCAACCCCGGTGTGACGGGGCAGGCGCGGCGCCAGCCGCATCTTCCGCCTGGCCCGCCGGGAACAGGACCGCTGGTGACGTTCGCTCGCAGCGGCATCGCCGCGCCTTTTAGCAGCGGGGCGCGCAACGTCCTGGAATTCGCCGAGGCCTGCGACGTCCCCACCCGGTGGTCCTGCCGCACCGGCGTCTGCCACACCTGCATCACCCCGCTGCTGTCCGGCAGTGTCAGCTACTCTCCCGACCCGCTCGACCCGCCGGCCGATCGGGAAGTGCTGATCTGCTGTGCCCAGCCGCACGACGACATAGTCCTGGACCTGTAGACCGAGGAGGACCGAGCACATGGTGACATGGGACGACGTGACCGCAGATGACGTGCGACGCGCGATACAGGAGTACGACCGGCTGGGCGCGGAGGCGTTCTTCGCCGCGCACGGCTTCGCGCCTACCACCACCTATGAACTGGTCGTGGACGGACGGCGCTACCCGCCTAAGGCCATCCTGGGCACGGCATATGAGTTCGCCACAGGCAACCGACTCGCCTCGGGCGACTTCGAGGGCGGCAAAAGCGGTGCCGTGCGGGTGCTGGGCAAGCTGGGTTTCACCGTCAGCGAGAAGCAGCGGTGACCGGGGCCTAATTCGCTTGACCTGCACGGCACTGGCGGCCATGATCACGACGGCGTGACCGGGACGTGGCCCTGAGGAGTGCTGATGGCGGAGTCGCCGGTACCGGTGCTGTGGCTGTGCGGGCCGGCGGGCGTCGGCAAGTCGACCGTCTCCTGGCAGCTGTTCGAGGAACTGGCGCAGGCAGGCGTGCGCGTGGCCTTCGCCGATACCGACCAGCTCTGCATGTGCTACCCGGCGCCTCCCGGCGACCAGGGACGGGAACGGCTGAAGGCGCAGAACATCGGGGCGATGATCCGCAACTACCAGGCGGCGGGCGCGCAGTGCCTGGTCGTCAACGGCGTACTCGACCCAGTCGCGGGCCTTTACTCCGGTCTCATGCCGGCTGGCGACGTCATGGTCTGCCGGCTGCGCGCGAGCATGGACGAGGTCATGCGCCGGTTCACCGAGCGGCACGGGCAGGGCCAGGACCTGGACGGGCTGCTTCAACAGATCAGGGACGAGGTGACCGGCATGGACCAGAGCAGCTTCTGCGACGCGTGCGTCGACACCACCGGCGTCCCGGCCGCTGAGGTAGCCGGACTCGTGCGTGCCGTGTGCGGGCAGTGGCCGGGCTTCCGCGCCGGCTTCGCCGGGTGCGCCGGGCACGACACGGTGCAGGGTCCTGCCGCCGCCAGCATCGGCGCGGGCGCGGGCGGCCAGGTCGTGCTGATCTGCGGCCCTACCGGAGTGGGCAAGTCCACGATCGGCTTCGAGCTGTACATGCGGTGCCTGCAAGCCGGGCTAACCGCCGGCTACATCGACCTCGGTCAGCTTGGCTTTCTCCGGCCGGCTGGCGGCGACGCCGTGGACCATCGGCTCAGGGCGCGCAACCTGGCGGCGATGTGGCGGAACTATCACGCGGCCGGGGCCACGCACCTGATCGCAACCGGGCCGATCGAGAACGCCTCGGCGCTGCGGATCTACGCGGCGGAGCTGCCGGATGCGACGATGACCGTCTGCGTTCTTTCGGCCGGAAACGACGAGCTGACGCGCCGGATCCTGTCCCGCGGCTCGGGCGGCAGCTGGTCAGAGCCGGGAGACCCGCTTCGCGGGCAGCCAGCGCAGATGCTGCGCAAGCTGGCCGCGGTGGCAGCAGGTCAGGCCGCTGAACTAGGCCGCGCCCACCCCGACTGGCTGGTCGTCGACACTGACGGGAGATCGCCAGCTGAGGCCGCCGGCCTCATCAGCAGCGCTGTCGGGCTCCGCCCTAGTCGACGCCAGCGGGGTAGGACTGCTGCGAAGCCGGAGTAACCGATGCGCGCACCAGGGCGGCCCATTCACTTGCGGTGAGGATGATCGACAGGTCTACGCCGGGCTCCGCCCAGATGCGCAGCCCGACATCGTCGGTCCTGTCGAAATAGTCGCACTCGACGTTGACGTCGCTGAGCTGTGTCTCGCCGTTGAACTGCGGCGGCGTTACGAGCTTCATCGTCCCCCTTCCGCGCAGCCAGCCCCCCCGGCGGCCACACGCGTATCACAGAAAACGTCGCTCAGGTAGTAGGCATTCCAAGTATCGCGAAAACAGCACCGGAGCGTTCCAGCAAGCCCGGTCGGCCTGTCTCATCTCCCTGATGTCGGTTATTTTCATCTTCATTCCGTACTGCGGCACTCACTCCTTGACTGACCGGGGCCACGTGACGACGATCTTCACGTGCGGTTCCCCTGGTCAGCGAAGGAGTACGCCAGGACCTGCGCCGAGTGCGGGTACACCTGGCGGGTACCCAGATCAGCAGCCCGCCGGCGGGTCAGCTCGATATCGGTGGCTTCCGTTGCCTCGCCGCGGAGCATCGATCGTGCCGAACTGGCCAGGGAGCTGACGGCGATGTCGGCGGATAAGCAGCGGATTGAGACGTTCCGGCACTGTCCCCGATGCGGAGCCGAGCACTTCACCCAGCAGCCGGTTCGCGGCGGGATGACCGGCTAGCCCGCCGGGCGGCCGGGCAGCCAGATCCGGGCCTGGCCGGGCGTGGGGCCGTCGAGCGGGCGGTAGCCGACGTCGAGAGCCTGCAGCCGCCCCAGGTGCCTGGCCAGGCGAGCCTCGAACTCCCGGTACGACCTCGGCTGCGCCGGCGTCTCGATAGTCCAGACCACCTCCGCGAACGCCGAGAGCCTGGGGAAGTACATGTACTCGGCCCGCTCGGGCGTTGCCACGAACTCCGTCCACAGCTCGCACTGCGCGCCGAGCACCTGATCGCGCTGGCCGGCCGGGATGGCCGCGGGCACCGGGTCGAAGCCATACACCTTCTCGGTGCTCTTCGCGCCCGGATAGCCCGCTGGCTCAGCCGGGTCCTGCGAATACGGCCGGTCGAGGTAGAGCCACTCCTCCGGGGTCATTACCACGTCGAGACCGGCGGCCGCGGCTGCGACCGCGTCCTGCTCGCTCCGCCACGCCATCACGACCGAGCCAGCCGGCGCGCCGCCCTCGACGATCTCGCTCCAGCCGACCAGGATGCGACCACGCCCCTGCAGGTGCTCGGCCATGCGGGCGGTGAACCAGCCCTGCAGCTCGCGAGCGTCGGTATAGCCGTTCTCGGCCATCAGCTGGCGCGCGCGGGCGCTGGACTGCCATTCGGTCACCGGGCACTCGTCGCCGCCGAGGTGCACGTACCGCCAGGGAAAGATCCCGATCGCCTCGTCGATGACGTCCGTGCAGAACCGGAGCGTGCGCTCCTCGAGGTTGAGCACGTGCTCGCTGATGCCCCAGCTGGTCGCGACCGCAAGCTGCTGCCCGGTGTTGCCGAGCTCGGGATAGGCGGCTATCGCTGCCGTCATGTGGCCCGGCATGTCGATCTCGGGCAGTACGTTCACGTGCCGCTCGGCGGCGAACCTGACGATCTCGGCAAGGTCGGCTCGGGTATAGAAGCCGCCGTGCGGCGTGCCGTCGAAGGAGCCCTCGATCTCGTCGTCGCCGGACTCGCTCCGCCATGCGCCGACCTGCGTGAGCCGGGGATAGCCCTGCACCGGCAGCCGCCAGCCCTGATCGTCGGTGAGGTGCAGGTGCAGGACATTGCACTTGTGCAGGGCGATGAGGTCGATCAGCTTCAGCACGAAGGACTTCGGCAGGAAATGCCGGCTCACGTCCAGGTGCACGCCGCGCCAGGCGAACCGCGGCGCGTCCACGACCTGGACTGCGGGCAGCTCGATGGGGCCGGACTGGCCGGCCTGGCGGAGCGCGCCGTCGGGCAGCAGCTGGCGGAGGGTCTGCAGGCCGTAGAAGGCGCCCGCGGCACTGGCCCCAATGATCACGACCCGGCCAGCCGACGCGGCCAGCACGTACCCTTCGCCGGCGGTTGCCGCTGGGGTAAGCCCGTCCAGGCGGCCGGCGAGATCACCCAGGCGCAGCTCGATGACCCCGGACCCAGGCGCGGTGGCCTCGGTGAGATGAACCTGCCAGCCCGTTCCCGCCTCCAGTAGCCGGCGGAACCAGCGGGCCTCTTTTCCGAGCTCCGGTGCGTGCGCGACGACCAGGCCATCGCAGAGCGTCGCGCCGGCGGCGCCATCAGGCGCGACGGGTCCGGACGCTAGCGCCGAGACGCTGAGCGGCTGCGGGATGATGGCAACGGACGCGGCACTCGGGCGATCGGTCACGTGGCCGCATCCGCTGCCGGTGACGTGGTGGCGGTGCCGTCAGGCAGGCTGGAGTTCGCTGCCTCCATCAGCGCCACGTGGCACGCGGCGAATTGGCCGGGCGCGACCTCCCCGAGCTGCGGCGTCACCCGCCGGCACTCGTCGATGGCGACCGGGCAGCGCGGCTCGAATCTGCAGCCGGGCGCGGGATCGACGACCCTGGGCGGCTCCGCCGCATCCGGCTGCCCGGAGTCGAGGCCCGGCGCCCTCGGGTCGGGGACGGCCGAGAGCAGGAGCTTGGTGTAGGGATGCTGCGGTGCCGCCAGCACCTGCTCGGTCGGCCCTACCTCGACGACATGGCCGGCGTACATGACGATGACGCGATCGGCGATGTAGCGGGCCGAGGCAAGATCGTGGGTGATGTAGAGGATGGAAACGTCCTCGCGCGCACGCAACTCGGCCATCAGGTTCAGCACGCCTACGCGGATGGAGACATCCAGCATGGAGACCGGCTCGTCGGCCAGGATGAGCTTCGGGCGCAGCGCCAGCGCCTGGGCGAAACCGACCCGCTGGCGCTGGCCGCCGCTCAGCTCGTAGGGGTACTTGGACAGCATCTCCGCGCCGGGTCGCAGGCCCACCGAGTCCATGACGCGGACGGCCTCGGCCTCGCGATCGGCGCGAGGAATGTCCGGCCGGTGCAAACTGATGGCCCGCATGATCCCGTGCGACACCCGGTGGGCCGGGTTGATGGAGCTGTACGGGTCCTGGAAGACCATCGGCACGTGGCCGCGGTAGGCCCGCTTGTCGCCGCGTCCCCGCAGCGCGCCGACTGGCTTGCCGTCGAACCGGATCTCGCCCGCGTCCGGCTTGTACACAAGCGCCAGCAGCCGGGCGATCGTGCTCTTCCCGCTGCCGCTCTCGCCGACGAGCGCGACGATCTCCCGCCGCCCGATGGTGAAGCTGACATCGTCCACCGCGTGCAGCGTCTTCTTCGACCACAGGCCGCGCAGCCCGAAATGCTTCGAGACGCCGTCCACCTCGAGCAGCGGGCCGTCCGGCTGCTCCTGCCCCGCGCCGTCAGGATGGGCCTCAATGAGGGCGGCCAAGTCGCCAGGCGTCCTGGCCGAGCGCCCGGCCAGGCTGCCAGTGCCAGCCGGAGCATCCTCATACAGCAGGCACCGCACTCCGGTGCCGTCCAGCCGGTACAGCGGCGGTGAGACGGCCGAGCACTGCGGCATAGCGTCCGCGCACCTCGGCTGGAACCGGCAGCCAGGCGGCGGGTCTGCCATGTTCGGCGGCGAGCCCGCGATGCCGGTCAGGGCGATCTTCGGGCCGTGGACGGAGGGGAATGCCTCAAGCAGCGCCCTCGAGTAGGGGTGTCGCGGAACCTGGAACAGCGTGGACGTCGAGCCAAGCTCTGCGACCTGCCCGGCGTACATCACCAGCGTCCGGTCGGAGAAGTTGCGGACCAGGGAGATGTCGTGCGTGACGAAGATCGTGGCGAAGCCCAGCCGGTCCTGCAGGTCCTTGATCTGCCGCATCAGCGAGCGCTGGGCAACGACGTCGAGGGCCGACGTCGGCTCGTCCATGATGACCAGGTCCGGCGTGAATAGCAGCGCCATCGCGATCATCGACCGCTGGCGCATCCCGCCGGACAGCTGGTGCGGATAGCTGTCCAGGTGAACCGGGTCAATGGAGACCAGCCGCATGACCTCCCTGGACCGGTCGGTGATCTCCTCGCTAGACATGGTCCCGTGCGCCTTGCAGGCGTCGCGCATCTGCTGCCCGATGGTCATCACCGGGTTTAGCGCGTTCATCGCACTCTGCATGACGACGGAGAATTCCTGCCAGCGGATGTGGCGCAGCTGCTTGTCGCTCATGTCGGCCATCTCGTGGCCGCGGAAGACCACGCTGCCGCCGATGATGCCGGCGGGCTGCACGAGCAGCTGCGCGATGGCGAGCATCAGCGTGGACTTGCCGCACCCCGACTCGCCGACGACAGCGAGGAACTCGCCGCGGTCGAGGTCCAGGTCGACCTTGTCGACCGCCACCACGGGCTCGGCGTCGGTCGCGTAGGCCACTGATAGCTGCCGCACCTCGAGCAGCCGCCCGGAGGTGCCGGCCGGCGAGGCGGTCGCGGTCGCCGGCACGGCGCGCTTACGTGAGCCGTTGGCGGACGCCTTCGGGTCGCTGCTGTCCGGCACGGGCCCGGCCGGCCGCTGGGAGGGCCCGCGCCGCAGCCGGCGCACCGGCCGCAGCGCCGGGTTGGAGACCTCGTCGAAGGCGTAGTTAAGGAAGGCGAACGCGCCGCCGAGCAGCGCGATGCACAGGCCGGGCATGATCGCCCACAGCGGCGAGCCGGCGCCGAGCGCCTCATCGTTCTGCGCCCAGTAGAGCATGGTGCCCCAGCTCTGCGCGCTGGGGTCACCGAGCCCGACGAACTGCAGTCCGGCCGCGGTGAGCACGGCGAACACAGCCGAGCCAAGGAAGGTCGCCACGATCAGCGAGGTCAGCGTCGGCAGGATCTCCGCAGAGATGATGTAGCTGCCGCGCTCACCGCGAACGACCGCGGCGGTCAGGAAGTCCCGGTTCCGCAGCGACAGCGCCTGCGCCCGCAGCTGGCGAGCGCCGTACGACCAGCCCAGCGCGCCCAGCACGATGATGATGTCCACCAGGCCCGCGCTGCGCAGGTACGCGGCGATGACGATGATGAGCGGGAAGATCGGGATCACCAGCAGCACGTCGGTGAACAGGGACAGCAGGTTGTCCCTGACCCCGCCGAGGTAGGCCGCCGACACGCCGACCAGTACCGCGATCAGGGTCGCCAGCCCGCCGGCCGCCACCGCGATGAGCAGTGACTGCCGGGTTCCCCAGATGAGCTGGGAGAAGATGTCCTGGCCTTGCGCCGTAGTGCCGAGCCAGTGCGCGGCCGACGGCGGCAGGCTCTGCCCGAAGCCGATGGCGCTGGGGTTGTAGGGCGCGATCTCACCGGGGAAGATCGCGAGCACCACGAAGAACAGCAGGATGATCGCGCCGATGGTGCCCTTGCGGCTGCGCCGCAGCGCGCGCCAGAACTGCCCGGCACGCCCCCCGGCCCTGCTGGCTGGCGAGGGCGCGCCGGCCGGCGGGCCGCCTGCGGCCGCGACCCCGCGGCCGCCGGTGCTGTCGTGTGGCATTGCCATCGGCTGCGTGCTACCTGGACTCTCTGGTCCTGGGATCGATCATCGCTGTGACGATGTCAGCGGCGAGCACGCTCAGCAGCACGGCCACGGTGATCAGCAGGAACAGTGCCTGCATCAGCGGGTAATCCAGGCCGTTCACCGCGGTCAGCAGCAGCGTCCCGAGCCCCGGATAGTTGAAGACGTACTCCACCACGAGGGCACCGGAGACCACGAAGCCGAGCGACATGGCGAATCCGGTGAGGTTCGGCAGGACGGCATTCCGCCCGACGTACGCCCACATGATGCGCCACGGCTTCAGGCCCTTCGCGCGGGCCATCCGGACATAGTCGTCGGCCATCACCGTGATCACGTTGTTGCGCATGGTCAGGATCCAGCCGCCGATCGCCGTGACGAGGATCGTCAGGCCGGGCAGCACCGCGTGCTCGAACACGTCCACCATGTAGTGCAGGTTCAGGCCCGGCGTGTCGGTCAGGTAGCTGTACGCGCTTTCCTGCGGGAAGATGCCGAGCTTGATGGCGAAGAAGTAGATGAGGATCAGCCCGACCCAGAAGTAGGGGAAGGCCGAGACGATGATGAAGATCGGCGGCAGCGCGCTGTCCAGCCAGCTGCCGCGGCGCCACGCGCTGACCAGTCCGATCAGCGTGCCCAGGATGAACGCCAGGATGGTCGTCACGCCGACCAGTCCCAGCGTCCACGGCAGGGCGTGCATCACCAGCGTGCTCACCGAGGTGCCGAAGCTGGTGGTGATCGAGATACCGAAGTTGAGTGTCAGCACGTTCTTCCAGTACTGGAAGTACTGGCTGACCAGGCCGCCGGAGTAGGCACCACCGAGCAGCACGGTCAGCGCGTGGATCGCCTGCGGGTTCAGGTGCGGGTGCTGCGCTTCCATTGCCTGCACCGGGTTGCCCGGCATGAGGCGCGGGAGGACGAAGTTGAGGGTCACCGCCGCCCACAGCGTGACGACGAAGAAGCCCAGCCTCCTCACGACGTACGCCATCCGCGCGCCTCTCTGCCGGGGTCCGGGGACTACTTCTTGTACAGGTGCAGCAGGAACACCCCCCAGTCAGGGACCGCATACTGGTTCGGCTGCGCGTACGGGTCGCTTGGCGTGACCCACCCGCCGATGTACTGGGTGTCGTACTGGTACCAGTCGACGGCCTCGGTGACCGGGATCACCGGGACATCCGACAGCATGACCTGCTCCAGCTCGTCCACCACCTGGTGCTGCACCGTCGAACTCGTCGTGGAGGCGTACTGCTCGATCAGCGCGTCGGTCGACGGGCTCGAGTAGCGCTCGTAGTTGCTCGGGGCCGACTGGCCGATGGGCGCCGTGTTCGGCGAGTACAGGATCGCCCGCAGCTCGTAATACGGCGTAGGCCCGCCGCTGTCCCAGTCGTAGGCCAGCTGGTAGTTGCCGTCATAGATGTCGGTGTCAAAGGTCGTGTTGGACAGGTTGTCCGGCGTGATCTGGATGCCGACGGCCTTCAGCTCGCTCTGTATCACCGAGACCGAGGCGACCCAGTCAGAGAAGCCGCCGTTGTTGATGATCGTGAATGCCAGCGGCTTGCCGTTCTTGGCGAAGATGCCGTTGCTGCCCCTGGTGTACCCCGCGGCGGTCAGGGTCGAGATCGCCTTGGCCGGATCGTAGGCGTAGGCATTGCCGTACTGCGCCGCCGCAGTCGAGTCGTACCAGCTCGAGAACGTCGGCTTCACGATATCGGTCTGGTTAGAGGGCGGCTCGTAGCCGAACTCGCCGATCTTGGAGACCTGGCTGCGGTTGATCGCGTACGAGATGGCCTCGCGTACCGGCAGCGTCAGCTGCGGGTCCTTGAGGTTCGGCCAGATCATCACGTTGTAGACGGGCTCAAACCAGTAGTGGTAGTACTTCGGGTTCGCATCGATGTAGTACGCCTTGATGCTCGGGATGAACTGCGAGCCCCACTGGTCGGTCCCGTTTCTCAGGTCCGCGTTGGCGGTGTTGTTGTTCAGGTACGACGGGAAGTTCACCGTCTCGATCTTCGGCAGCCCTGGCTGCCAGTAATTGGGGTTCTTCTTGTACTGGATGTTGGCCGGGCTGCAGCTCGACATCGTGTACGGCCCGGTACCGACCGGGTTCTTGTCGAGGTAGGTCACCGGGTTGCTGATCGTCGACCAGATGTGCGCAGGCACGATCGGCGTCTCATCGGCGATGTAGTAGAAGTACGGGACCGCGGCGGTCTTGAAGTTGAAGACGACCTGGTCTGAACCGCTGAGTGCGACGCTGCTCAGCACCGACCAGTCCGAGTTCAGGTCCAGCGCCGGGTACTTCTTCAGCAGGTTGAACGTGAACACCACGTCGTTCGCGCTGAACGGCTTACCGTCCGACCACTTGACGCCCTTGCGAATCGTGAAGGTCAGCGTCCTGTCGTTGTTGGACCAGGTCCAGTTGGTCGCCAGCCACGGCGTGGTGGCACCGTTCTTGAGCGAGTCCACATAGACGAGCTCTTCGTAGATAACGCCGAACGAGGCAAAGTTGACCGTGGCGTTGTACGGGTTGAACTCGCAGGGCCAGGTGATCCCATACTCGTCAGAGATGGACACCGTGCCACCGCTGCCGCTGGAGGTACTGCTAGTGCCGCCGCAGGCGGCGGTGGCCATGGCCACAGACGCGCATAGGACCGTGAGCTGCGCTGCCCACCTCTTACCAGTCACCGATGTCAGGTCCCCTCTCCTAGGGCCGAGTGGTCGGACTGCCCGCAACCTGCCCATCTCAGTCCGTTTGCTGACGCAAGAGTAGACCTGTCGCGCACGATCTAGTACCCCCAGCAACGTGTGCCTTTGGCCAGGTAGCAGCCCGTTCCAGGCCGGCCGTTCACGTCGCCGGCCGCCGTGACCAAGCCGTGCCAAACCAGAAACATTCTGTTAATAATTAGCGTCTGCGCTAGGAACCAGGCGTTGCCGGGCGGAGCATGCCCGCTATTGAACCCGGCCCTGAACCCGTCCGGCGTGCAACTGCAGGCAGCCACGGTGCCCTGATAATGAGGTCATGCCTGTGCGACTTCACCACATCGTGATCGACACCCACGACCTGCCGATGCTGGCCAGGTTCTGGACGCACGCGCTCGGCTGGCAGATCCTGTCCGAGCGCGAGGGCGAGATCGTCATCGGCACCGACGACAACGCGCCCGTCGGTATCTGCTTCATGCCCGTTCCCGACGAGAAGATCGTCAAGAACCGGGTGCACCTCGACCTGACGGCCAGCGCGGCAGACCGGGACGCGGAGATCGAGCGGCTCCTTGCCCTGGGCGCGCGCCGGGTCGACATCGGGCAGACCGGTGCCGAGTCCTGGACCGTGCTGGCCGATCCGGAGGGCAACGAGTTCTGCGTCGTGCGGCCCAAGGAGACGCTCACGCGCTAGCCGACCGCTGGCAGCATCCTCTCAGTGATCAATTCCGCCGATTGATGCTGGCAGGGGGCCGTGCCTTACCATCGGCGACATGCCCTGGCACGGGCCAGATGGCCAGCGCTTGTATTACGAGTACAGCGGGCGTGGTGACACGGTAGTGCTCATGCCGGGCTGGGCCGGGAACATCATCGAGCTCAGCCCGCTGCGGACGGCGCTCTCGGCCGGCTTCCGCGTGCTAGCGGCCGACCTGCCCGGCTCGGGCCGGTCGGAGCCGCAGCCGCGACGCTATGACGCTGGCTACTACCGCGAGGATGCGCGGGCGCTTCTTGGCCTCCTCGATGCCCTCGGCATCTCCGCGGCTCACCTGGCGGGCTTCAGCGACGGCGGCGAGGTCGCGGTACTGATGGCCGGCCTGCGTCCTGGCCTGGCCCTGTCGGTGTTCACCTGGGGTGCTGCCGGGAAGATCGAGGCAACGCCAGCGGAGCTGACATCAATCGAGAACGCTGTTGACCAGCCCGCGGACGGAATGGCCGCGCTGGCGGCTTACCTGGCTACTGCCTATGGCCCCGGCGCCGCCCGGCTCATGACCAGGTCCTGGGCGCAGGCGATGCGCGACATCGTCGCTGCAGGCGGCGACATCAGCAGGAGCTCGGCGCACCTGATCACCTGCCCGGCGCTGATAGTGGCGGGCACCTACGACCCGCACTGTCCGCCCAGCCTTGCCAGCGAGCTGGCCGCGCTGATCCCGAAGGGCCGGTTCCTGGAAGCGCCAGGCGCCGGGCATGAGGTACACCTCTCGCACGGCGCCTGGCTGGCCGGCCAGCTCACCCGCTGGCTCGGCAGTCACTAGATGATCAACCGGGCGCTACGCCCCTTCTGAGGTGAAGTCCCAGCGATCAGCCGTCCCGCTGGTGCATCTGGCCAGCTCGACCTTTCCGGACACGTCGGCGATGCACCTGGTGTACTGGATCCATTCGATCGTGCCGTTCGGATCGATCTCCCACTGCTGCCGGTCGTTGCCGTTGCAGGTCGCGAACGTGATGGCCGCGCCGTACTTGCCGCTCTGGGTCTGCAGGCACAGGTTGTGCACCACGAAGAACGCGCCGTCGAAGGCGATGTTCTCGGCCGCGCGGGTGGTGCACTTCCCGAGCCCGGCTGACGCCCCGGAGGTGGCGCTGTAGCCGGGGTCCTCCAGGCACTTGCCGGACTTCACGTTCTTGTACCGTCCGTAGGTGGTCGCGGTGGTCGATCCGCCGAAGCAGTGATTCGTGCGGGAGTTGAACAGCGGCTCGGTGCTCACCGGCATGTTCGACGGCGGGTTCTCGATGAACGGCGTCAGCAGCGGGTCGCCGTTCGGCATGCCCTGGGTCAGGCCGTCCTCGCAGTTGATGACGTCGAACTCGTTGCCGCCCTTGCCGCCGATCCAGATGTCGACGTGGTACAGGCGCGGCCCGCCGTCGGGCCCCTTGCCCGACCAGTCCTCGTCGCACTCCTGGCAGTCATCGCCCATTCGCACGTACTTCTCGATGGTGGGGTAGTACAGGATCGTCCCGACGCGGAACTCCTTGATGTCGCTGGCAAAGGTGATCGGGTGCTTGTAGGTGCCGGTGCCCCTGGCGCAGCCGGAGTAGGCCGTGGCGCATCCCGGCGGGGTGTTGTCGTACCAGCCGTAGTAGGTGGCGTAGACCTCGACGGCCTTGGGCTGCTTGGCCGCGGCCGCGGCCGGGCTTGCCGCGGACCGGCTGGCGCCGCTCGGGCTGCTGGCCGCGACCAGGCCGATGGCGGACAGGGCGATGGCAGCGGCGATGATCCAGGTGCGGGCAACGGGTCTCATGCTGAAAACCTCCGAAACTGGCCGTGTGACGCCAGAGTGCGGGCCGGAGAACTAGTTAGGAAAGTTACCTAATTAGCCATCAGGGCGCAAGGGGCAGATTTCGGATGACCGCAGACGGCCGCTCAGGCCGTGTGCTCCAGGTGCTTGCGAATGAGCGGGTACACGTCGTGGCTGGCGTCGCGGCCGAACATGCAGTCGATGTGGCCGTAGCCAGGGATCACGTGGCGCGCGTAGGGCACGCCGGGATTGGCCAGGCGCAGCGCGTCGAAGGTGATCGCCGTGCTCTCGGGGAGGAAGCAGTCGTTCTCCGCGCCGTGCACGAACGTGATCGGGATGGCCATCCGGTCCAGGTGCGGCAGGTAGGCATCCTCCCCGGCGGCGGTGACGACATGCCCGGCCCTGACCATCTCCGCGAGCTGGTCAAGCGCCGTCATGTTCGCGACGCCGAACATCTCGTGCAGCGCGTCATGGGTGGCCGGGTCCAGCTGCTCATGCCGGTACAGCAGCGAGTAGATGAAGGTGATCCGGTGGCACACGGCGCTATCGCAGTCCTGGCCGGCCTGCTCGGGATACAGCTGCAGCGCCCGGTCGTACAGCTTGTCCAGCCAGCCCTCGTCGGTGCGGGCCAGCGCCGTCATGGACGTGACGCCGAGCCGCTCCAGCAGGCCGGGCACGTGCAGCCCTGACTTCAGCCGGGTGAGGCCAGGGACCACCATGTGCGCCGAGACCTGCGAGCACACGGCGGCGCGCACCCCCTGCAGGCCGGACAGCATCGCCATGGTGAAGGTCGTCGACCCGAAGCAGTGCACCATCGCCTGAACCGAAGTGGCACCAGCGCGGTCCAGGACGGTCGCCACAGCGGCCGGATAGTCATATCGCGCGACGTCGTCGGCGGTGAACTGCGTCGCCGACGCCGGCAGGTCGATGCTGGCGCGGAAGTCGAGCAGCCAGACGTCGAATCCCGCGGCGAACAGGTACTCCGCCAGCGTGGTCTCGATCGTGTCGATCGTGAAGATCTTGCTGGACACGCCCAGGCCGTGCGCGACGAGCACCGGGCCCTTGCCCCCGCCGCGGTACCTGGTCAGCAGCAGCTCCACCCCGTCCTCGGTGCGGAACGGGTGCAGCTCCGGCGGGCACAGGCGGAGCTGCCGCGTCTTGCGCGGGGGCGCGTGCGGGTCGAACCGCACCGGCGCGGAGAGCACTCCGCCGTAGGTGCGGTAGAGCACGCCGCCGAAGTACCGGCCGAACTGCGCCAGCTTCTCCAGCCGCTGCAGCTCCGACGTTGCGTTCAGGACCTGCATGGTGCGCAGCTGGCGCACGAAGTCCGCGGGCTCGATGCGCAGGATCCCGGTGGCCACGACCGGCCCGCTCTCGTCCGGGCCTGCCTTGATCGAGACGTACAGCGTGGTCGTGTCGTGCCACATGTCGGTGATCGGGCCGTCGCGAACGTACTTGTAGCCGGTGAAGTGATACTCCCGGCCGTCGGTGCACGTCAGCCGCATCCGGTAGCGCATGTCACGGGTGGCGGGACGCACCGGGTCAGGGATGAACAGGCTGAACCGGCCCTCGGTGACCACTAGCGGGTCCGCCGACAGGGCGGGCGCCTGGACCTCGCCGAGCATCCGCGCCTCGTGACCGGAGTCGTGGACCAGCCTGTCGGCATCCTGCGCGGCGACCGTCAGGACGAAGCTGAACGTGGAGTTCTCACGCTGGCCGGCCTCCTCTCCCCGTGCATATCCCTCCTCTGACACCTCCGTCACGCTCGTGGAGACATAGCCCTGCATCCGCTCGGTGAACTGGATCCCGGCGGTCCTGGCCACCGCGGGCGCGGACGGCGCGGATGGCAGGGCATAGTCGATGGTCCACTGTCGTTCCTCGGCGATGAGGGCACAGCATCGCTCGGTCATGGCAGAGATGGTCAGCAGCGGGTTCACGCCGAGCGGCACGGGGATCACCGACCCATCGGCCACGTACAGGCCGTCGTACGGCGTCCCGCCGTCAGCATTGAGGACCTTGCCTTCATGGTTCACCACGCCCTGGCCGACGTCGGCGCCCATCGGGCATCCGCCGAGCGGGTGGACCGTGATCAGCGAGTGGCCCATCACGCTGGCCCAGATCGGGTTCGGCAGGTACGTCCCGCCGAGCGGCCGGGTGGCCGCGAGCAGGTTCTGCTGCACCTGCTGGAAGATCGGCTCGGTGCCGACGTCCGGCCAGATCACCCTGAGCCGGTCGTTCACCAGCCGGAGCGTGCCGTTGCCCCTGTCGTGCGTCATGACCAGGTATGTCTGCGTGTTCCGGTCGGCGCCAGCGTACGGCCCGCGGAGCAGGCTCTCGACCTCGCGTTCCCGCTCCCTGAGCCGGTCGGTCAGCGAGCGCTCGGTGTTCGTGCCGAGCATGCAGGCCGCATCGGCCCAGGCCTGCGGCAGGATGCCGCCGACGGCGCCGGGAACCGCACCCTCCTCGATGACCATCCCGTCCTTGACATCGGCGGTGCCGCGCAGGTCAATGACCCCGGTGATGGTGGGCCCGGTCTGCGCCCGCCGACCCGACGGCGAAGATCCCCACCCGACTCCGTCCACCCGTTCCTCGCCGTTGTAGCTGAACGCCAGCACATCGCCGTTGCCGGTGAACTGCTCGCCCAGCCGGGAAGACAGGCGCAGGCCCTTTTCCGCCGACCGCAGCAGGATCTCGGTCGACCCGAGCGTCCCGGCGGCCAGGATCACGATGTCGCCCTCGACGAACTCGGTGGGGGCGTCGAACGCCTCCTGTCCGGTTTCCAGCATCTGGTAATGCACCCGCCATCCGCCGGCTGCGGACGGCTCGACCCAGCGGACGTCCGCCAGCGTGAAGATCTCGGCCCCGTAATTGACAGCGTCAGGGAGGTAGTTCATCAGGACGCTGTTCTTGGCGGAGTGGTTGCAGCCGGAGCAGCAGTCGCCGCACATGTTGCAGGCCTGCTGGAAGACTCCCACATGGTTGAGGCCGCCAGGCGGGTCGGCGAATGTCACATTGACGGGCAGCCGGTAGAACGTCCCGTCGGGGAACTCCCGGCTCGAGACCCGCAGGGCATCCAGCTTGTGCAGGCTCACACCCTCCGGCAGCGGGTTCGGCTTGAGCATCTCCCTGGCACGCTGGTAGCCATCTGCCAGCCGGGTGGCCAGGTCAGCCCGGACCTCCTCGGGCCACGCGCTGTCGGCGAAGACGCGTGGATCGGGCTCGATCGCGACACTCGCGTTGACCAGCGACGTCCCGCCCAGCCCGCAGCCGACGAACACGTTAATGTCAGGATGCTGCCGCAGGTCATAAAGGCCTGTCCGGGAGCCCGTGTGCTCATCGGGTAGATCGATCTGGAACTGGGCGGCGGCCTCCATCTCGGTATCCGGGTACTCGCCGGGCTGGAACTCCCGTCCACGCTCCACCAGGCATACCGTGCGTCCTGCTCTGGCCATGCGGGACGCCGCGATGGCCCCGCCGTAACCAGACCCGACCACGACGACGTCGTAGCGCTCCTTGATGAGTTCGACGGGCAGGGAAATGCGCCTGATCTCTCGGCCCGATGCTCCCATTGGCGTCTCCCCGCGAGAGATAGCCTGATCCGCGGTCTGCTCGCGGAGAAACCCATCATGACCCAGGCACCCTCAGACGGCCACCCCAGAGCTGGTGAGCTGCGGCTGATAGAGCCGTGGTTCGCTCCGATCGCGCTGGTCAACGGTGCTGCCCTGGGCCTGACTCCCATCCTGCTGCCGGTGGCGGCCAGCAGTGATGGCGTCGGGCACGTCGGCCTGGTAATGGGGGCGTTCAATCTTGGCGCCTTCGCCGCCCCCGGTGTCGGCAGCCTCGCCGACCGCTACCGAGCGCACCGAGTCCTGACAGTCGCGTGCGCGGCCGTCGTGGCGGTGTCGCTGTGGCTGTTTCCGGTGGCCGGACCGGCGTGGCAGCTTGTGCTCGCACTGGCCGACGGGGCGGGCTTCGCCGGCGCGGTCACCGTAGCCAACCTGCTGATAGTCGAGCGGCGGCCGCGCGCGGAGTGGAACAGCCGGCTGGGAGTTCTCGAGGCCGCGCTGAGCGTGGGCCAGGGCGGCGCGCTGTTCCTGTCGGCCTGGCTGGCCACGCTCAGCGTGCGCGATGGCCTGTTCCTGGCCGCGATAGTCCCGGCCGCCGCGATCCCGCTGGCCGCCGTCCTGATCCCGCGGATCGCGGGCGTGAGGGCTGCGGACGGCCAGCCGGCGCAGCCGGCGGGTCGCGACCGGCCAGGCGCCGCGGTCCCTCCCGTGCCGCACCACCGGCTTGCCTTCGCCGGCCTGGTCGGCGAGTGGGGCCCGGCCAGCCCGTCCCGCGTCCATCACCTCGCGCATCGCAAGCCGTTCGCGGGAGCGGCGGCGCTGCGCGGGCCGTTCGGCTGGATGCTGGCGGCATGGATCCCGGCCTATGCGGGCACCGCGGTGATCTTCGCGCTCTACCCCGTCCTGTTCCAGCACGCCTTCGGCGTCCCTCCCAGCAGTTCATCGCTGGCCTTCGCGATCATTGTGCTCGTCAGCCTGCCGCTGTTCCCGGTAGCAGCGGCGGTCAGCCAGCGGCGCGGACCGGCGATGACGATGGCCCGCGCCTTCGCGGCGCGGGTGGTGCTGCTCGGGGCGCTGGCGGCCTTCGCGTCGGTCGGCCGCCTCCCCGCCGTGCTGCCACTGACCGCATTCGCCGGCATCATGTTCGCCTGGTCGTTCCTGAGCGTCGCGTCGCCGGCCCTGACGGGCCAGCTGCTGCCGGGCGCCGAGGGCGACGCGCAGGGCCTGCTCAACGCCAGCAGCGGTATTGCCGGGCTGCTCGGCTCGGTGCTCGGCGGCGCGGTGGCCGGCACGCTCGGCTACCCAGCGGCGCTGGCATTTGGGGCCGGGGCGACAGCGCTCGGCCTGGTGATCTTCGCGGTCACCACGCTCCGCCGCCGTTGAGTGATGGCCGGCCCCGGTAGTGGCACAGCCGCTGCACGCCGGCCAGGCACGCCAGCACTCCCCGGCCTACATCGATCAGGTCAACTCGCCGCGGCGCGCTGGGCAGGATCTCCTCGGGGCTCTGCACTGCCTGCTTCCTTCGGCCTGGGTTCAGCACGAGCCACCGCCGTCACGGTCTTCGCCACCTGCCGCCAGTGACCCCGCTCATGACGCGCCAGCCTGCTGGCGTACGAGTGCACGGTGAGCTCGATCGGCCTGCCACCTCCGAGCACGGTAGCGCTGCGCGACCAGCCCTGAACCGGCAGCTGGCCCAGGGTGGCGAGCAGCCGGTCTCGTTGCCTCGCGAACGCCTGCAACGACGAGGCAAACTCCAGCTCGGCATAGTCGGTGCTCTTGACCCAGGTAGTCGGGCTGACGGCTCGTACGGTGGGATGCTCGGTCGCGATGATCATCTCGATGGCGTCACCCCAGACGTCGCAACACGACCGCAGATGAGCAACGATCTCGGTAACCGACCACTCCCCTGGCTCGGGGCGGGCGTGCAGCTGTGCCTCGGTCAGATCGGCAGCGAAGTCGCTGAGCCGGCCAGGCGTGTCCCGCAGGACGGACAGGATCTGCTCAGTAGTCATCAGCTGCCGAGCCATCAGGTCAATCCGGGTTCTGGTCGGAAGTCGCTCATCGTCATGCGGCCTACCTTAGGTGCCGTACCGGACGGTCTGCGTCCGGAATGTCACCTGCTTTTAGCCCTGCCGCGCTCCGGCACGGTAACGGCGAACGAGCCAGGCAGGCTAACGCGTCAGTTGACGCTAACGTTAGTAGTAGCTAACGTTAGTCAGACGCTCCGACTTCAGAAGGGAGGCCCATCATGGGCCAGCCAGTGGCGTTCTTCGAGGTAATCAGCCAAGATCACGATCGTGCCCAGAAGTTCTACGGCGAACTGTTCGGCTGGCAGGTGGCCGCCGATCCGGCAATGGGCGGCTACGGCCTGGTCGACACCGGCGCTGGTGAGGGCGCGATCGGCGGCGGCATCGGCCCGTCGCCCTCGCCTGACGACCAGGGTGTGAAGATTTACGTCCGGGTCGATGACCTGGATGCCTACCTGGACCAGGCGGAGAAGCTCGGCGGCGCGAAGCTGGTGCCGCCTACCGACCTGCCCGGCGACTTCGGTAAGTTCGCGGTATTCACCGATCCCGACGGAAACCAGGTCGGGCTCTGGGCCTGAGGACGGCCAGATGGGCGCACGGCCGCACGAAACAGCCGACGACGAAACGCTGCGAGCGATCGCCGAACCGCGTCGCCGTGCCATCCTGCGCCTTGTAGCCAGGGACGAGCTGGCCGCCGGGGAGATCGCCGCGGCATTCGACATCACAAGGACGGCGGTGAGCCAGCACCTCACCGTCCTGAAGAAGGCCGGCCTGCTGACGGAGCGGCGCGACGGGACGAGACGCCTGTACCAGGCGCGCGCTGAGGGCCTGGCCGGACTGCGCGACTTCCTGGACGACATGTGGGCTGGCGCGCTGGACGCGGCGCGGGCGATTGCAGAGGAAGAGCAGGGCACTGCCGGTGAGGACCGGGCGGCCAGTGCCTGATGCCGGCAGCGGGACGGCAGCCGCCAGGAGGACGGATGGCAGGATCAGCTGAGCCACATGGCACGCGTGCGGTCACGGCGCTGCGCCGGCCGCCGGTCAGGCAGGCGACTATAGTCCGGGCCGGCATCGGGCACACGTTCGGCACGTTCGTCAGCACGATCGGTGCTTGGTGGCCCGCGCAGCCGTTCTCGGCCGGCAAGGACCGGGTCCGTGACGTGACCATCGAGCAGCGGTCCGGCGGCCGGGTCTACGAGACCTGGAACGACGGCACCGAGATCGACTGGGGCACAGTGACCGCCTGGGAGCCGCCCGCGCGATTCGTCATGACGTGGACCGGCACGCCCGCGCCGACGGAAGTCGAGTTCTCCTTCGCCTCGCTCGGGCCGGCCCTGACTCGCGTCGCCGTCGAGCACCGCGGCTGGGAGGCGCTGACCGACGAGCAGCTATCGCAGGACTGCGCGCTGCCTGGCGGCTATACCGCAGGCGCCTACCTAGCAGGGTGGGCACAGATCCTCGAAGCGTTCTGCCATGCGATCGGAGAGGAGTCCGAATGAGCACCTTCGTATTCAGGCTCAAGGCGCCGCGCCCGACGTTCGCGCTCGACATGAGCGACGAGGAGCGCGCGGTCATGGCGCGGCACGCCGCCCACTGGCAGCCCTGGATCGAGTCGGGCCAGATGGTGATCTTCGGTCCGGTGCTCGATGCGAGCGGCTCCTTCGGCCTCGGCGTCGTGGAGGCCGACGATGAAGCGGAGCTACGGTCGTTCGCCGGGAACGATCCGGTCGTCACGACGGGCACCGGCACGCTCGAGATTGGCAAGATGCTGGGCGGCTTTGTCCGTACGCGCTAGCAATGCCGCGTTAGCCTGACGTTGAGCTCGTGCAATGAGCGCCGCGACAACGGGCGCCGGACGAGCCGCGCCGGGAGGACGGGGAGCAGATGTTCGAGCGTCTGGATCAAGAGGCACGAGCGGCCGTAGAGCATGCCAAAGACGAGGCCGCTCGCGCCGGCAAGCGCGAAGTCGGCACAGAGCACCTGCTGCTGGGACTGCTCTCCCGGCCCGGTCACGCTTCCGACGCGCTGACCGCCGCTGGCGCGGATGCCGGGGACCTGCGCGCGCAGATCACGCCGGACGACTCCGGCGCTGCTTCCGGCGCAGCGGCCGCCGCGGCACCCGCGGCCGCGCCGGCCACCGGCGAAGAGCTGCCGCTGACCAGCCATGCCAGGCACGCACTGGAGTTAGCGCTGCAGGCCACCCAGCGGCTCAGGCACCGCCATATCTCTTCCGGGCACCTGCTGCTCGGCGTCATCGAGCAGCAGCACAACGGTGCCGTGCAAGCGCTGAGCGTGGCCGGAATTCACGTCGGCACCTTGCGCGCAGACGTGCTGCAGCGCCTGACGAGCGCTGCCGACGTCGACATCACGTAACCGGGCAGCTCAGGCCCCGGCGCCCCGGTCGGCCAGGACTGCGAGCCGGTTGCGGATTTCGTCAGCCTCCGCCGCGCCGTTCTCGCCGTATAGCTCAAGCGCCCGCTGCCAGTGGTAGCGGGCTTGCGTGTCCTGGCCGGCGGTGCGGTGGATGTCCGCCAGGTCGCGGTGCGCTGGCCCGCTGGCAGCGACTCGACCTTGGAGGATCGGCGATGAGGGAGCCCGGCCAGATCCGCACGTCGGTCGTCGTCGTGGGCGGCGGACCGGTCGGGCTGGGCCTGGCGGCTGCGCTCGGCACTGCGCGGATACCGACGGTGCTGGTAGAGCGCAGCCATGAGGTATCGGCGATCCCCAAGGGACAGAACCTGACGGCGCGGAGCCTGGAGCACTTCTACTTCTGGGACTGCGCCGATCAGCTTCGCGCCGCCCGGCTACTGCCGCCGGGCTTCCCGATAGGCGGCATCACCGCGTACGAGAGCCTGGCGAGCCAATACTGGTACGCGCCGCCCGGACGCGAGACGGTCGGCGACTTCTACTTTCAGCGGGCTGAGCGGCTGCCGCAGTACCTGACCGAGACCGTGCTGCGCAACCGGGTCGCCGCGCTGGACTGCGTGACGGGGATGTTCGGCTGGTCGGCCACTGACGTCTGCCTTGGAGACGATCACGTGCGGGTCACCGCGGTTGCAGACACCGGCCAGGCGCGCGAGATACGGGCCGCCTTCGTCGTCGGGTGCGACGGGGTGCGCTCGCTGGTCAGGGACCAGGCCGGAATCACCAGCACCGGGACCGACCTCGGCCAGCGGATGGTGCTGGCGGTTTTCCGGTCAGATGCGCTGAACCGCGGCCTGGAGCGCTTCCCCAGCAGGACGACCTACCGCGTGCTGCACCCAGAACAGCGCGGGTACTGGCGGTTCTTCGGACGGGTGGACCCGGCGCAGACGTGGTTCTTCCACGCCCCGGTACCCGCGGACGCGACCGCAACGACCCTGGACATCCATGCGATCGTCGAGCAGGCCGCCGGCTTCGCCGTCGGCTGCGAGTTCGAGTACGTGGGCCTGTGGGACATGCGCGTCGACATCGCTGATACCTACCGGCACGGCCGCGCATTCCTCGCCGGTGACGCGGCGCACAGCCATCCGCCCTACGGTGCGCACGGTCTCAACACCGGGCTTGAGGACGCAGTCAACCTGGGCTGGAAGCTCGCCGCCGTGCTGCGGGGATGGGCCCCGCAGCGGCTGCTGGACAGCTACCCGGCCGAACGGCGCCCGATCGCCGCCGAGACCGCGCAGGCGATCATCGACGGCATCGAGGCCGACCGTGCGTTTCTTGAGCGCTACAGTCCGAGCGGTGACCTCGGCGAGTTCGAGCGAGCATGGGGCGGCCGCACCACCGGTGAGACGCCGACCGCATCGTACGAGCCGCACTACGAGGGGTCGCCGATCGTGTCGGGGCCGGCCGGATCGAGATGCAGCATCCGCGGCCAGCACGCCGTCGAGGCACGGGCCGGGCACCACCTGGCCCCCGCGCTGCTGTCCTCCGGCCACAACGTGTTCTCCGAACTCGGCCGCGACTACACGCTGATCGCGCTGACGGCGGACGTTGCGCCGGTCGCGGCATTCCAGCGCGCCGCTGATGCCATGACGATGCCGCTGCACGTGATCGTCGACACCGCGGATGGCGGCCGTGCCGCCTACCAGCGCCGGTTCATCCTCGTCAGGCCGGACCAGCACGTCGCGTGGGCAGCCGACCAGCCTCCGGCCGACCCGGCGGACCTACTGCGCAGGGCTGCGGGACGGGCTGCGCGATGAGCCGCTCGCCTGCGGCCGGTCCGGTGCTCCGACCTCGGCCCGCTGGCCGTCGCGCGTCCCGCGTAGTCAATTCTCGCGGGCGCAGATACGCCATTTCGCTGATGCCCTGGCGCCTGCTGCGCTGCAACGCTGGCCGGGCCGACAGAAGCTGCGCGCCGACCAGGCCGCCGATCACCGAGGACGCAGGATGAAAACCGACACCTTCCGCACGATCATGGAGCCGTTCAGGATCCACTCGGTGGAGCCGCTGCGGCTGCCGACTCGCGAAGAGCGGGCGGGCGCCCTGGCGGCCGCCGGGTACAACCTGTTCGAACTGGCCGCCGAGGACGTGCCGATCGACCTGCTGACCGACTCTGGCACCGGAGCGATGTCAGCCGAGCAGTGGGCGGCCGTCCAGCGCGGGAACGAGGCATACGCCGGGGCGCCCTCGTTTCGCAGGTTCCGCGCAGCCGTGACCGACCTGTTCCCGTTCGCGCACGTCTTGCCGACCCACCAGGGCCGCGCGGCCGAGAAGATCCTCTTCACGGCGATCGGCGGGCCAGGAGTGGTCGTGCCGAATAACACTCATTTCGACACCACCAGAGCCAACATCGAGTTCACTGGCGCCCGCGCCGTCGACCTGCCGGTCGCCGAGGGCCTGGAGCCGGCCGCCCGTCACCCCTTCAAGGGCAACATGGACGTTGGCGCCCTGGAGTGCCTGCTGTCACGGCGGGCGGCCGCGGTACCGCTGGTGATGCTGACGCTCACCAACAACTCCGGCGGCGGCCAGCCGGTGAGCATGGCTAACGTCCGGGCCGTCCGTGAGGTCTGCGACCGGTACGGCAAGCCGCTGTTCCTCGACTCCTGCCGGATCGCGGAGAACGCCTGGTTCATCAGGACGCGCGAGCCCGGCTACCAGGACGTGCCGGTTGCCGACATCATCCGCGAAATGGCGGCCATGGCCGACGGCATGACGATGTCAGCGAAGAAGGACCCGCTGGCCAACATCGGCGGCTGGCTCGCACTCAATGACGACGCGCTCGCCGAGCGCTGCCGCAACCTGCAGATCCTCACCGAGGGCTTCCCTACCTACGGCGGGCTGGCCGGCCGCGACCTGGAGGCGATCGCCCAGGGACTGCGGGAGGCCGTCGACCATGATTACCTGCGCTACCGGGTCCGGTCCGTAGAGTACCTGGGAGAAGCCCTGGAGAAGGTGGGCGTCCCCGTCGTCGTGCCGTTCGGCGGGCACGCCGTCTTCATCGACGCCAGGGCCATGCTGCCGCACATTGACCCGCTGGCCTACCCCGGCCAGGCCCTCGCCTGCGCGCTGTACCTCGAAGGCGGGATCCGCAGCTGCGAGATCGGCACGGTCATGTTCGGCCTGCACCCCGACGGCACCGAGACCCCGGCGGCGATGGACCTGGTCCGCCTAGCCATCCCGCGCCGCACTTACACCCAGAGCCACATGGACTACGTGATCGAGGTCGCGGAACGGGTCGCCTGCCTGGCTCCCGAACTCCCCGGCATGCGCATCGTCTCCCAGCCCCGGCAGCTGCGCCACTTCAGCGCACGGTTCGAGCCGGTGAGCTGAGAACGAGAACTGGCGACGTCTCCCGGCCCGTCGTCAGCGCTGGCAGTCGGCAGGCGGCTACCGCCTCGCCGACGGCCGGCGGTCTATCGCCGCGACGATGATCGCGGCGAAGACGACCGAGAGCAGGAATCCCGCCGCCAGCGCGTAGCGGTAGTGCAGTCCGATGGCGTAGCGGGCGACCAGACCGCCAAGGAACGAGCCGGCCAGTCCGCACAGCGCAGTGCGGATGAGGCCGATCCGGTTCGGACCGGGAACGAGCAGGCGCCCGAGCCCGCCGATGATCAGACCGCCAATGGCCAGCCACAGCAGCAGTAGGAGCATGCCTTCTATGCTAAGGCGGGTCCGAGCCTGCAGGTCCGTGCGGCGCTGGCGACTGCCAGGGGAACGGAGCCAGGTCGGGTTCGGCCCAGCCAGTGCGGGCCTGCGGACTGGCCAGCACCCCGGCGGAGTAGTGCCGGGCCAGCAGGCGCTTGCTGAGCAGGGCCGGGTTGCCGGCCGCGAAGGACGCGAAGTCGCCTTCCATGCCGCGGGCATGGTGCCCGATGATCTCGACCCATGCGCGGCTGACGGTGGCGTGATACTTCTGCGGCGACCCGGCGTAGCGTGCGGTCTGCTGGATGCCGTCGCTGACCAGGGTGATGGCGGCGGGAACGCCGTAGCGGCGCACCGCCAGCCAGGTCAGGTGGACGTGCTCGCGATGGCCGAACCGGCTTGCCCCGGCCATGACCTCGGCCATCAGCCCGGCGAAGGCGTTCCGTTCGGGCGCTGGCAGGTCCTGGCGACTCATGGCGCCACCTGCGCCAATGCGTCCAGCCCGGCGTGCAGCGCGGCCAGCGCGCCCGGCGGCAGCCCGGCCAGGGCCCGGCGTTCCATCCCGGCTACGGCCGCGGTGATGGCGGTGGCAGCGTCGCGGCCGCCGGCCGTCAGCCGTACCTGAACGGCCCGCCGGTCGCCCGGCGCGCTGCCGCGGGTCACCAGGCCGCGGGCTTCGAGCCGGTCCAGCACGCTGGTCATCGTCGAGGCCCGGACCCCGGCGGCCGCGGCCAGCTGTGACACCGTGCGGGCCCGGTCGCCGGCCAGGTTGGCCAGCGCGTTGAGCTCAGAGCCGGTCAGGCCCAGGTCCGCAAGCTCCGCCGTCAGCACGCGGACGCTGGCGTGGGCGGCCCGCTGCACGGCCAGAACCGCGGACCACGCAGCTGACCCGGACTCGTCTCTCACGATTTCGGATTATACGATCTCGTCGCATCTATCTCCGGGCGATGGCGCGAATCGTGGGCAGCGTGTCGTTGACGCCAGCCCGGCGGGGGCTGCAGGGTTGGCGTGTGGACAGGCGCCGCATCGCGTTCGTGATCTTCGAGGGATTCCAGCCGCTTGACCTCGTCGGACCGCACGAGGTGTTCCAGCACGCGTCCGCGCTGACGGGCGGCTATCACTGCGAGGTGGTGGCCCCCAGCGCGGGACTGGTGCGGTCGGCCAGCGGCCTGCCGGTGCATGCCAGCGGCGGCATTGCCACGGCGGACACGGCGGGGATCGACACGCTGGTCGTCGCCGGCGGGCGCGGCGTGGACACCGCGCGCCTTGATACCTCGCTGACCGGCTGGATCGCCGAGGCAGCGCGCCAGGCCAGGCGCGTGGCCTCGGTGTGCAGCGGGGTGTTGCTGCTCGCCGCCGCGGGGGTGGTGACCCGCCAGCGGGTCACCACGCACTGGGCGCGGGAAAGACAGCTCCGCGCCGAGCACCCCGAGCTGACCGTCGACTGCGACCCGATCTTCATCAGGGACGGCCGGATCTGGACCTCGGCCGGCGTCACGGCGGGGATGGACCTCGCGCTCGCGCTCGTGGAAGACGATCTGGGCCGCGAGGTCGCGCACACCGTCGCGCAGGAACTCGTGCTCTTCCTGCGCCGCCCTGGCAGCCAGTCGCAGTTCAGCGTGCCGCTGTGGTCAGTGCAGCCGCGCACCGCGCCGATCCGGGCCGCGGTGTCGGCCGTCCACGCCGATCCCGGCGCGCGGCTCGGCATCGCCGACCTGGCTGCCCATGCCGGGCTCAGCACACGTCACCTCCAGCGCAGGTTCACCGCCGAGGTCGGCACGCCGCCAGCCGCCTACGTCGAGCGGGTGCGCATCGAGGCTGCGCGGCGAGCCCTCGCCGAGAGCGATGACCCGGTCGAGGTGATCGCGCGACGCTGCGGGTTCGGCACGGCCGAGACGCTGCGCCGGGCGTTCCACCGGACCACGCGCGTCGCGCCATCTGATTACCGGAACCGGTTCCGTACCGCTGGGGAGTTGCCATGACCACCTACGGGCTGCTGATTTTCGATGGTGCCGAGGAACTGGACTTCGCCGGGCCCTTTGAGGTGTTCACGGCCTCGGCGATGCTGCGCGACCAGGGTGACCGCGCCGTCCTCATTGCCGAGCGGCCGGGAGCGGTGCGCTGCAGCAAGGGCATGCGCGTGCTTGCCGACCACACCTTCGGCGACCACCCGCCGCTGGATGTGCTGCTGGTGCCCGGCGGGATGGGCACCAGGCGCGAGGTGTCCAACCAGGCCGTGATCGGCTGGATCGCGGCGACATCGGCGACCGTGACCTGGACCACCAGCGTCTGCACCGGTGCACTGCTGCTGCACGAGGCCGGGCCGGCGCGCGGCCGCAGGGTGGCGACGCATCATGCCTTCGAGGACACTCTGCAGGAACGCGGTGACATCACCGTGGTCCGCGACGCACGCTACGTCGTCGACGGCAGCCTGGTGACCAGCCAGGGCGTGTCGGCCGGGATCGACATGGCGCTGTGGCTCGTCGGCCGGCTGCACGGCCGGGAGCATGCCCGCGCGGTCCGGCGCTACATCCAGTACGAGCCCGCGCCGCCCTACCTGGCCGACGAGCCGGCGGCCTGAGGCTCATCGCCGCAGGACGGCGGAACGTTGCGGCGCACCGCGGAGCCCGATACGTCGGGCACGTCGTAGTGCATGAAAGGCTTGAGGGCATGGAGTACGCACATCTCGGCCGGTCCGGCCTTCGCGTCAGCCGCCTCTGCCTTGGCACGATGAACTTCGGCCCGCTGACGCCGCCGGCGGACGCGCACGCGATCATGGACCGGGCGCACGAGCTTGGCATCAATTTCTTCGACACCGCGAACCGGTACGGCGGGGCGGCCAGCCCGCCCGGCCAGGTCGCGAACAACGACCAGTCCCACCCTGGCTGGACCGAGGAGATCATCGGCGACTGGTTTGCCTCCGGCGGCGGCCGGCGCGATCGCACCGTGCTCGCCACCAAGGTGTACGGGGCAATGGGTGACTGGCCCAACGACGACAAGCTGTCCGCGCTGAATATCCGCCGCGCATGTGATGCGTCGCTGCGCCGCCTGCAGACCGACTACATCGACCTGTACCAGATGCATCACGTCGACAGGGACACGCCGTGGGACGAAATCTGGCAGGCGATGGAGGTCCTGGTCGCGCAGGGCAAGATCCTCTACGTTGGCTCGTCCAACTTCGCGGGCTGGCACATCGCGCGGGCAAACTGCGCGGCGGCGGCGCGTGGCTTCCTCGGGCTGGTCAGCGAGCAGTCCATCTACAACCTGATGACGCGACAGATCGAGCTCGAGGTCCTTCCCGCCGCGATCTCCTATGGGGTCGGGGTAATCCCCTGGTCGCCGCTGAGCGGCGGCCTGCTCGGCGGAGTACTCAGGCAGGAGCGCCAGGGACGCCGCAGGCTGGCGGGCCGGGCTCGGCAGACGGTCGAGCGTAACCGCGAGCAGATCCAGGCATACGAAGACCTGTGCCAGGAAATCGGCGAAGAGCCCGGCAGCGTGGCGCTGGCCTGGCTGCTGCACCAGGACGGCGTCACCGGTCCCATCATCGGCCCGCGGACTGCCGGGCAGCTCGAAGACGCGCAGCGGGCACTCGCGCTGAGTCTTGATGACAAGGTGCTCGACCGCCTCGATGCCATCTTCCCCGGCTATCGCCAGGCCCCGGAGCACTACGCCTGGTAGCGCGCGCGAACAGCTAACATACTGGCCGTCATGGATCCCGATCCTCCCGGCGGCGACAAGCTGGACCGCCTGGGCGACCTGCTCGCGGGCCTCGGTGCGGCGCTCGGTACCGGTGACATCCTTGGCTGGGCCAGCCCCGGCGCTATCAACGCCGTGCCCGATGAGGTGTTCAGGGTCGTCACGAACGCCGGCCTGATGGCGGACGGCGATCCGCGCCGCCGCCGTCCGGTCATCATCCCGGCGGACGGCGCGGCGCTCATGGAGCGCATGTGGGAAGTTGACGAGCCTGCAGCCATCGGGCTCCTGACTACCCTCGCCGCCAGCACCCAGCCGAGTCGCCCGCGCCGGCACCACCCTGGCAGGCGCTATGAGGACGAGCCGCAGGACATCTTCGCTGAGATTGCCAGCCTGACCGGGCCCGATACCCGGTGGTGGACGAATACCGACCTCACCAGGTGGAACCCAATCACGCAGCACGACTTTGACGCCGTGATCGTGGCCGCCGGCGGCGGCATCATCGTGACACTGATCGCGTTTGAGGGCGGTGAGTAGCTCGCCGAGAGGAGCACAAGCATGCGCCGGAGCACCGACCGGATCCTGACCACGCACACCGGCAGCCTGCCGCGGCCGGCTGACCTCGATCAGCTGATCGGCGACAGGGAGGATGGCAAGGACGTCGACGCAACGGCGTTCGACCATCGGGTGACGCAGGCCGTCGCCGATATCGTGGCCGCGCAGCTTGCCGCCGGGGTCAGCGTCATCAACGACGGCGAGGCCGGCAAGGTCGGCTATTCCACCTACGTCAAGGAGAGGCTGACTGGCTTCGGCGGCACCGGCCGCCCGATCACCAGCGTGGAGATGGCCGAGTTCCCCGAGCTGAGCCCCACCACCAGCGGCGGCCAGACACTCCTCAGGACGATCAGGCTGCCGTCCTGCGACGGACCAGTCTCGCTCCGCGACCCCGACGCCGTGCACAAGGACATCGCCAACCTCAAGGACGCGGTCCGGCAGGCCGAGCCCGCGGACGTGTTCATGAGCGCCGCGTCGCCTGGCGTGATCGCCACATTCCTCGCGAACGAGTACTACCCGACCGACGAGGAGTACCTGTTCGCCCTGGCCGAGGCGATGAAGCCGGAGTACGACGCCATCGCCGGGGCCGGGATCGTGCTCCAGCTCGACTGCCCCGACCTGGCCATGACCAGGACCATGCTCGGGAACGAGAGCCTGACCGACGCGCAGTTCCGCGACAAGATCAGGACCCAGGTCCGCGCGCTCAACCACGCGGTCCGCGACATCCCGCCCGAGCAGATGCGCCTGCACCTCTGCTGGGGCAACAGCGAGCGCCCGCACATCACCGACGTCCCGATGGCCTCGATCGTCGACGTAATCCTCGAGGCCAGGCCGGCCGGCCTCTCGTTCGAGGCGGCCAACCCGCGGCACGAGCACGAGTGGACAGTGTGGAAGGACGTCCGGCTGCCGGACGGGAAGGTGCTCATCCCCGGCGTGCTGGACTCGACCACCAACTTCGTCGAGCATCCTGAGCTGGTGGCGCAGCGGATCACCAGGTTCGCCGAGCTGGCCGGGCGGGAGAACGTGATCGCCGGCACGGACTGCGGGTTCGGCACGTTCGCAGGCTTCTACACGGTCAAGCCGAGGATCACCTGGCTCAAGCTGGCCGCGATGGCGGAGGGCGCGCAAATCGCTTCCGACCGGCTATGGAAGACAGGCAGCTAGCGGAGCGCGGCGAGGAGGTCCGGTGTCAGAGGTCATCGATTTCAGGGTCAGGCTGCCGCTTGAGCTGCGGCCGGATGAGGTGCTCCCGGCCGACTACCTGGACCAGTACGACAAGGTGCTGGGATTGGCAGCAAGCCGGCAGCGCACGCTGGCCGACCTGCTTGCGGACATGGAGGCGAGCGGCACCGCACATGCCGTCGTGCACGCCGAGTACGAGTACGGCGACCACGCCGACGCGCTGAACGAGGCGGTCGGGAAGCTAGTGCGCGACCACCCGGCCGCATTCTCCGGGTACGGCACGATCTCGATGAACCCGGTGAAGATCCCGCGGGCCCTCGCCCAGGTCCGCCGCGTCGCCGAGCTTGGGCTGACGGGACTGTCCATTCAGCCGTCGTTCTTCGGCCTGGCGATCGATGACCGCGTGCTCTACCCGGTCTATGCCAAGGCTGACGAACTGGGCCTGCACGTCGCCCTGCACACCGGCATCAACTACACCCTCAGCTTCCCTATCCGTAACGATCAGCCGATTCAGCTTGATCAGGTGGCCTGCGATTTCCCTGGCCTGGTGCTGATCGCCTGCCACGCGGGCTGGCCGTGGGTGGCTGAGATGGTGGCGGTGCTGCGCAAGCACCCGAACGTTTACGCAGAGTTCGGCGGCCTGGCCCCGCGATATGTCTGCGAGCCGGATACCGGGTGGGAGGTCATGAAGCGGTTCATGAACAGCCTGCTCAGCCAGCAGGTACTGCACGGCACGGACTGGCCGGTGTTCCCGATGGACAAGGCGCTGGCCCAGTGGCGGGCCGGCGGCCTCCGCGAGCATGTCCTGGAGGCCCTGCTCGGCGGGAACGCAGCCCGGCTGCTGCGCCGCCACTAGCTCGTGCGCCGTAGCGCCGCCGGCTCTTCACCGAGCTGCTCGGGCGCAGCGCGGCTGCTGGCAGTGACGCGCCGGTGGCTCGAGCACTTCAGCTGACTCCGGCCGGCGCGTCCGCCAGCGCGATCTGTGCCATCAGCTCGATTGCCGCTGGCTGGCCGCTGCCGACGTGCAGCGCGTCGATGCCGCAGTCGGCCCAGGCCCGGTATCGCTCGCGGATGCGGCCCGGTGACCCGACAAGCGAGTGCTCGTCGACGAACTCGTCAGGCACCGCGTCCGCCGCCTCCTGCTTGCGTCCGGCGCGGAAGAGCTCTTCGATGCGCGCTGCCGCGTCGGCGTAGCCCTGCTGCTCCATCGCGCGCTTGTGGAAGTTGATGGTCGGATGGCCCATCCCGCCGACGTACAGTGCGATGCCCGGCTTCATGGTCCGCAGGGCCGCCTGCACGTCATCGGTCACGACGACTCCGGCCGCTGCCTCGAACGAGAAGGTATCCCAGGACTTGCCGTTGCCCGCCCGCGCGAATCCCTCCTCGATGGCCCGCCTGAACCTGGGCATCTCCCGCGGCACGAAACGCAGCGGCAGCACCCCGTCGCAGAGTTCCCCGCACAGCCGCAGCATCGAGTCCGAGCCGCTGCCCAGGTAGATCGGGATGTGCTCGGACTGGTGCAGGATCGACCGAAGCGGCTTGCCGAGCCCGGTCGCCCCCTCCCCGGTGTACGGCAGCGAGATCTCCCGTCCCTCGTGCGCGACCGGCCCCTCCCGCCGGAAGACCTTCTGCATGATCTGCACGTAGTCGCGCACCCGCCAGTACGGCTTCCCCCACGGCTGGCCATACCAGCCCTCCACGATCTGCGGCCCCGATACGCCCAGGCCGACGATCATCCGGCCGCCTCCGGCCAGGCCGT
>DASPWG010000105.1:0-12125 GCA_035621915.1 Streptosporangiaceae bacterium | reverse complement strand
CCTAGCGCTGCCGCGATCGCGCCGAGCGGCGGATAAAGGACGGGCGAGCCGGAGAAATAGCTGGCGAATGACGGGACTGATTGTCCATTCAGTAAATGTGTGAGCTCTAGCCGGCCGGCCCATAAATACAGCGCCTCATCGGAAAAGGCCGTGTTGCTCCAGATCAGCCTGAGCGTTAGCACGGCCTGGATGGCCAGGACGAGCGCAAGCGGCCAGCGCGTGGCCGTGGCGAGGCTGGCCCACGCGGCGGAGATGCGCACTCGCCGGCCCACGGGCCTGGCAACGTCCGCCGATCCCGGCGCAGGCGGCGCCGCGAAGGCGTGCCCGCGTACCTGGCTTCGACCTGGCTGGCTTAATCGCGGCTGGCTGAACGCGGCACGACCGGCGACCGCGACGGGCCGGGCAGCTAAGTCCCGCTGCGCAGCTAGCTGGTCCAGTGGCTCCGAACACAGTAGTTCTGAACACGGGGGCTCCGGGCGCGCCAGCGACATGAGCACCTGCAGCGCCTGCGGGTCGGGCGGGCGGTGATGACCGCCGCCCCGTCTATGTGCCAGGTGCCGCTCGTCCTGAGTCAACGGCGACGCGACAGTGCGTTGCGGGCCGTGACCCCAGGCGTGATGTCGCCCACCTCCCCACCGCGCCCGACCCCGCTGACATGGAAAAACTGGCGGCAGACTGGCCGCCGTGAGGAGTGCCGCCGACCGTCAGGCCGACCGGGCCGTGACGCCGGCGGCCAAGCTGGCGAACCGAGCTGTACCTGCCCCAGGGCCACCGCTGGGGCAGGCGCCGGCTCGGTCACTCGCCGGACGCGCGCGGCAGGGAGACCCCCTGCCAGCCGTTCAGGAACCCCCGAACCTCGGTCTCGCTGTACCTGCGGTGGCCCCCCGGCGTCCGGATCGATGACAGCTTCCCGCCGCGGGCCCAGCGGGTGACGGTCTTCGGGTCGACGCGAAGCATCGCGGCAACCTCGGCTGGGGTCAGGAGGCGGTTGTCAGGCTTGATCTGCGTTCTCACGAGGAGGTCCTCTCGTACTCGAAGGTAATGGCCATGTAACAGAACGTGACGATCCAGGAGCGTTACTGACCGACAGCGTTCTATCACAGGATGTCACATCGACCTTGGCTTTGCTGGCGTTCCAGTACTCACGAGGAGAATTTCTATTGGCTGCCAGATCGTGTCCATCGCTACAAAGACGTTAGTCGCAGGTCAGCGGTTTACCGGCCCTTCAGCGCCGTTCAGGATGGAATCGATTTATGTCGCACTTATTGCGCGGTTAAGGCGGCGACAGGCCGATGCCAGGGGCCGGAATCAAGGGATCGAAGGCGGAAACTGCCGCGCCCGCCGTGCGCACGGTGCACAAGTCGCCCGGTATCCTGGCAATCGCACCGGGGTTGCGCCTGAGCCACCTAGCGGCATTCAGCGCAAGTCGCCGTTGGTCATTCCGCTCGGGGCGTCGGGAACGGTCACCAGTCCAAGCTCGGCGGGTCCGCCGAGCAGCGAGTGGTGCGGCAGTACCCGCACCGTGTAGCCGAAGGGGCCCGGCTGGCCCAGCTCGGCGGCACCGGCGTACCTGGCGACCCCTTCGGTCACCGCCCCGTCCAGCTGCAGCGCCGCGCAGTGCGGGTCGAGGAGCTCGTCGGAGTCCCCGGCCCTGCCGTACACCACCTCGACTGTCACGTCGTCCGGGGTCAGGGTGCCGAGCGCGATGCTGGCCCGCACGGTCAGGCTGCCGCCAGGGATCAGCTGGCTGTCGTCGGCCTCCACGTGCTCGACACGGACGCCAGGCCAGGCGCCGGCGACCCGCTTCTTCCACGCGGCAAGCTCGCGCGCCCGCGCGAAGTCGGGCTGCCCGGCCAGGACAGCTTCCGATGCCGGCGAGCCGCTGCCGCCGACCGCGACTTCGCCACCGGACAGGGTGCCGGTCAGCACTCGCGACGCCTGCGCCGACGGCGCGTACAGCTGAGTCACGTACTGGCGGACCATCCTGGTCGCCAGTGCCTTGGGGCCGAGCGTGCGCAGCGTGTGGGAGACCATCTCCAGCCAGCGATCGGGCAGGCCATCCGGGCCGGCCTGGTAGAACAGCGGCGCCACCGACGTGCCCAGGAGGTCATACAGCGCTGCGGCCTCGAGCTCGTCGCGGCGGCCTGGGTCGGTCACGCCGTCGGCGGATGGGATCGCCCAGCCGTTGCGGCCGTCGTACCACTCGTCCCACCACCCGTCCAGCACCGACAGGTTCAGCGCGCCGTTGAGCGCGGCCTTCATGCCCGACGTGCCGCACGCCTCCAGCGGCCGCAGCGGATTGTTCAGCCAGACGTCGCAGCCCTGGACCAGCATCTTGGCCATCGCCATGTCGTAGTCGGGCAGGAACACGATCCGGTGCCGCACCTGCGGACTATCGGCGAACTTGACCAGCTGCTGGATGAGCTGCTTACCGCCGTCGTCGGCGGGGTGGGCCTTCCCGGCGACGACGATCTGGATGGGCCGCTCCGGGTCCAGGAGCAGTGCGGTCAGCCGCGCGGGGTCGTGCATCATCATGGTCAGCCGCTTGTAGGAAGGCACGCGGCGCGCGAACCCGATCGTCAGCACGTCCTCGTCAAGCGCGCTGTCGGTCCAGATCAGCTCGGCATCCGAGGCGCCACGCTGCCGCCAGGACGCCCGCAGCCTGCGCCGCGCCTGCTCGATCAGCCGGATCCGCAGCATCCGCCTGACCTGCCACAGCTGCCGGGGGTCGGCGGCGACCTGTTCCCAGAACTCCGGGTTGTCCGACGGGTCCGCCAATGGCCAGTCCGCGGCCTGGCCGCGCCGCTGCCCGTCCGCCAGCCCGACGACTTCGGAGGCGACCCAGGTCGGCGCGTGCACGCCGTTGGTCACCGAGGTGATCGGCACCTCGGCGACGTCGAATCCCGGCCACAGCCCGGTGAACATGGCCCGGCTCACCTTGCCGTGCAGCGCGCTGACCCCGTTCACGCGCTGGGCCAGCCGCATCCCCATGACGGCCATGTTGAAGACTCCGGGATCACCGCCCGGATAGCTCTCGGCGCCCAGCGCCAGGATGCGATCAGCGGGCAGCCCGGCCTCGGCACCTTCGCCGACGTTGCGCGCCACCAGGTCGAGCGGAAACCTGTCGATGCCGGCCGGCACTGGCGTGTGCGTGGTGAAGACCGTGCCCGCGCGGCAGACCTCAAGCGCCTCGTCGAAGCTGAGGCCCTGCTGGACGTACTCGCGGATGCGCTCCAGGCCGAGGAAGCCGGCGTGGCCCTCGTTGGTGTGGAACACCTCGGGCTCCAGGCGCCCGGTCAGCGCGCAGTAGGCCCGCACCGCGTGCACCCCGCCCACCCCGAGCAGCAGTTCCTGCCGCAGCCGGTGCTCGGTGCCGCCGCCGTATAGCCGGTCGGTGACCTCGCGCAGGCCGGGGTCGTTCTCCTCGACGTAGGAGTCCAGGAGCAGCAGGGGGATCCGGCCTACCTCCGCGACCCAGATCTGCGCGGCGAGCCTCAGCCCGCCGGCGAGCCCGACCGACACGCGGACGGCCGAACCGTCGGCGGCGCGCAGCAGCGTGAGCGGCAGGCCGTTGGGGTCAGAAGCCGGGTAGCGCTCGGTCTGCCAGCCGTCGGCCGACAGCGACTGGGTGAAGTACCCATGCCGGTACAGCAGCCCCACGCCGATCAGTGGCACGCCGAGGTCGCTGGCGGCCTTCAGGTGATCGCCGGCCAGGATGCCAAGCCCGCCGGAGTACTGCGGCAGGGCCGCGGTAATGCCGTACTCGGGCGAGAAGTACGCGATGGCGGCGGGCAGGCCGGCCGCGGCTCCGCCGCTGGCCTGGTACCAGCGCGGGCCGGTGAGATAGTCGCGCAGGTCTTCAGTCATGTCGCTGAGCCGCTGCAGGAACTCCGGGTCCGCCGCAAGTTCCTGCAGCCTGGCCTGCGGGACCTGGGCCAGCAGCGCCACCGGATCCTGCTCAGCCAGCTCCCGGCTGGCGGGGTCGATGGCCGCGAATAGTTCCCTGGTCTCCGCGTGCCACGACCAGCGGAGGTTCAGCATCAGCGAACGCAGCGGCTCCAGCGGCTCGGGCAGCACTGGATGGATGGTGAACCGGCGGATAGCTCTCACGCACCGTGACCTTACGTGTAGTTCCGAGGACGCCTGCGGGGTCCCCGGACGAAACCTGGAGGCGCCGGAACCGGAGGTCTGAAGTCTGGGCCTGAAGCCGAGGCATCAGCTGGCAGGTTGCATGCCCGGCCCGGCGCCGGTTCATGCCACGCGGATGTTAGCCGGCCACCGCGCATAGCCGGCCAGGCCCTCCGGCCGGCTACCCAGCCCGCCGCACCCATGGCCGAGCTGCCGCGCCCGCCGGCCAGCGCCAGGGAACATAGCCCCTGCCAGCATTGCGGGCCGGTCGGATGGGTAGCTTTCATCCGTGATCGGACGGATCCCGATTCTCGACGTTCAGCCGGTGCTGCCTCCCGACAGCGTGCCTGCCAGGGCTGTCACCGGCGAGACCTTCGTTGTCACCGCGACTGTCTTCCGCGAGGGCCACGAGATGCTCGGCGCCGGCGTCGTACTGACCGACCCCGGCGGCGTGCAGTCAGACCCGCAGCCCATGCGCGAGCTGGCTCCCGGCACTGACCGATATGGCGCTGACGTCACCCCTGACCGCGAGGGCCTCTGGCACTTCCGGGTCGAGGCGTGGGGAGACCCGCTCGCGCGCTGGCAGCACGACGCGGGCATCAAGGTGCCGATCGGCCAGGATGTCGACCTCATGCTGGCCGAGGGCGCGCTGCTGCTGGACCGCGCGGCTTCTGACATCCAGACGCCCAGGACGATGCCGCCCGATGCCGCCAGGTCGGCCAGGGCTGCCCGCAGGGCCCTGGCTGCCGCGGCCCGGCTGCTGTCCGACGCCGACATCCCGCCGCTCGACCGGCTAGCTGCCGCCGCCAGCACCGAGGTGGCCGCGGCGCTGGCCGCCTATCCGCTGCGTGAACTGCTGACAGCTACGGAGGATTATCCGTTGCTCGTGCACCGGCAGCGGGCGCTGTACGGGGCCTGGTATGAGTTCTTCCCCCGCTCGGAGGGCGCCGAGGTCGATCCCACGCACCGGCGCCTGCCGAAATCGGGCACCATGCGGAGCGCGGCCAAGCGCCTGGACGCCATCGCCGACATGGGCTTCGACGTGGTTTACCTGCCGCCGGTGCACCCGATCGGGAGCACCGCCCGCAAGGGGCACAACAACGTGCTGCAGGCCGGCCGGGGCGATCCTGGCTCCCCGTGGGCGATCGGCTCCCCGGAGGGCGGCCATGACGCCATCCATCCCGATCTTGGCTCCTTCGAGGACTTCGACGCGTTCGTGGCAAGGGCCGGCGAGCTGGGCATGGAGGTCGCCCTGGACCTGGCCCTGCAGGCCTCGCCCGACCACCCCTGGGTCACCAAGCACCCGGAGTGGTTCACGACCAGGGCCGACGGCAGCATCGCCTACGCCGAGAACCCGCCGAAGAAGTACCAGGACATCTATCCGCTCAACTTCGACAATGACCCCGAGGGGATCTACACCGAGGTCAACTACCTGGTCCGGCACTGGATGTCGCACGGGATCCGGATCTTCCGCGTCGACAACCCGCACACCAAGCCGCTGCCGTTCTGGCAGCGGCTGCTGGCCGACATCGCCAGCACCGACCCGGACGTGATCTTCCTGGCCGAGGCCTTCACCCGGCCGGCGATGATGCACGCGCTGGCCCGCATCGGGTTCCACCAGTCCTACACGTACTTCACCTGGCGCAACAGCGCGGCCGAACTCACCGAGTACATGCAGGAGCTGGCCGGCCCGGCAGCCGCCTATATGCGGCCCAACTTCTTCGTGAACACCCCGGACATCCTGTCGGCGTACCTGCAGCACGCCGGACCTGCGGCGTTTCGTGTCCGCGCGACGCTGGCGGCAATGTTCACCCCGTCGTGGGGCGTCTACTCGGGTTTTGAATTGTCGGAGAACATCCCTCTAGTCCCTGGTAGCGAGGAATACCTGGATTCGGAGAAGTACTCCTACCGGCCGCGGGACTGGGACCGCGCCGCCCAGCTCGGGATCTCGATCGCGCCGTTCATCACCGCGCTGAACGAGATCCGGCGCCGTCACCCGGCGCTGCACTGGCTGCGGAACCTGCGCTTCCACGGCAGTGACCAGCCCGATATCTTGTGCTTCTCCAAGCGCACCAGCCCGCAGCAGGCAGGTCATCCCGACACCGTCCTTGTCGTGGTGAACCTGGACCCGAGCCACCCCAGGGAGGCTACAGTCTGGCTTGACGGCGAGGCCCTCGGAGTCGATCTTGGGGCAGGATTCACCGTCACCGACGAGCTCAGCGGGCAGAGCTACCGCTGGGGCCAGGCCAACTACGTGCGCCTGGACCCTGCGGTAGCTCCTGCCCATATTTTCGTTGTGCAGTGAATGACGGACCCGGTGCATCCTTGTTATGTATGAGGGACCGGAGCGCAACGCCAGCAACGGCCCGCCAGATGACCTAGTAAATGCGGCAAGGAGCAGCGGGAGCGGGAGTGAATCAGCCGATCCATCTGGCCCGGCAGCAGGAGGCTGACCCGGTGCCGGAATTCAAGTCACCGGCCACCGAGCCGGTGCCTGACTCCTTCTCGTTCGAGACGCCCAGTGATCCGCAGTGGTACAAACGCGCCGTCTTCTACGAGGTCCTGATCCGGGGCTTCCACGACTCCAACGGCGACGGGACCGGCGACATCAAGGGCCTGATCTCGCGCCTTGACTACCTGCAGTGGCTCGGCATCGACTGCATCTGGCTGCTGCCCATCTACGCCTCGCCGCTGCGTGACGGCGGCTACGACATCGCCGACTTCATGGCGATCCTGCCGGAGTTCGGCACGATCGGCGACTTCGTCGAACTGGTGGAGCAGGCTCACGAGCGCGGCATCCGCGTGATCGCCGACCTGGTCATGAACCACACCAGTGACCAGCACCCGTGGTTCCAGGCCTCGCGCAGCGACCCAGACGGCCCGTTCGGCGACTTCTACGTCTGGTCAGACACTGACGACCGGTACCTCGACGCCAGGGTCATCTTCGTCGACACCGAGCAGTCCAACTGGACCTATGACCCGGTGCGCGGGCAGTACTTCTGGCACCGGTTCTTCTCCCACCAGCCAGACCTCAACTACGAGAACCCGAACGTCCAGGACGCCATGATCGAGGTGCTGCGGTTCTGGCTGGACCTCGGCATCGACGGGTTCCGGCTGGATGCGGTGCCCTACCTGTATGAGCGGGAAGGCACCAACTGCGAGAACCTCAAGGAGACCCACGAGTACCTGAAGCGGGTGCGGGCCGAGATAGACCGGCTCTACCCCGACCGCGTGCTGCTGGCCGAGGCCAACCAGTGGCCAGCGGACGTGGTGGAGTACTTCGGGGACACGTCTGTCGGCGGCGACGAGTGCCACATGGCGTTCCACTTCCCGCTGATGCCGCGCATCTTCATGGCCGTGCGCCGCGAGCAGCGCTACCCGATCTCCGAGATCATGGCGCAGACCCCGCAGATTCCCTTCGGCTGCCAGTGGGGCATCTTCCTGCGCAACCACGACGAGCTGACGCTGGAAATGGTCACCGACGACGAGCGCGACTACATGTACGCCGAGTACGCCAGGGACCCCAGGATGAAGGCGAACATCGGCATCAGGCGGCGCCTTGCCCCCCTGCTGGACAACGAGAAGGACCGGCTTGAGCTGTTCACGGCGCTGCTGCTGTCGCTGCCGGGCTCGCCGGTGATCTACTACGGCGACGAGATCGGGATGGGTGACAACATCTGGCTCGGTGACCGGGACGGCGTGCGCACCCCGATGCAGTGGACGCCCGACCGCAACGCCGGGTTCTCCCAGTGTGACCCGGCCCGGCTGTACCTGCCGGTGATCATGGATCCGATCTACGGCTACCAGGCGCTCAACGTCGAGGCACAGGACCGCAGCTCGGGGTCGCTGCTCAACTGGACCAGGCGGATGATCGGGATCCGCAAGAAGCACCCGGTCTTCGCCCAGGGCAGCTACCACGAGCTGAACTCGTCGAACCCTAGCGTCCTGGCCTTCACCAGGGAGTACCCCCAGGGCTCCGGCGAGAGCGACCAGGGTGACGTGATGCTCTGCGTCAACAACCTGTCCAGGTTCCCGCAGCCGGTGGAGCTGGACCTGAGCAGGTTCGACGGCTACACGCCGGTGGAGTGCACCGGGGGCGTGGCGTTCCCGCCCATCGGCGAGCTGAGCTACCTGCTGACGCTGCCTGGCCACGGCTTCTACTGGTTCACCCTGCAGCCGCCCGCCGACTAAGAAGGCGCCGGTCCCGATGGGCTCGGCCTGCTAGCCACGCCCAAGCCGGCGAAGGCCGGCTCAGCATCCGCCGGTGCGGCAGCCCGCTGCCGGATCGGAGGAACCACGGCGGGGAGGCGTTTCCTCCCTAAGCAGCTTTGGCCGGATTCATGATCTGCCCATTTGGGGGCATGCTGGTGGAGTGCGGCCCGGACCGTCGGGGGATCGTCCTGCGCCGGTCCCTGTACGGCACCAGTCAGGCGGGAGGTGGAGATGAGCGAGACGCTGGCTGGATACGCGCTGCGGGACATGCTCGCGGCCTGGCTGCCTAGCCAGCGCTGGTTCCCTGGCCGGGGCGCGACCGTCAGCGAGCTGGACATCGTCTCGGACGTGACCCTGCTTGACGGCGACCCGCAGCTGCGCCACCTGGTCGTCGAGGCGGAGCACGGGGCGGGCCTGGCCAGGTTCCAGGTGCTGCTTGGCTGCCGCGGCCAGCTGCCGCCGGCGATCGCGCCAGGGGCCGTGCTCGGGCTGACACCGGGCCTGGCCGTCTACGACGGGCTGCACGACCCCGAGCTGGCGGCCGTGCTGCTGCAGGGCATCGCCGCCGGCCGCCAGGCTGGCCCGCTGCGGTTCGTCCGTGAGCCCGCGGCCCGGCTCGGCGACTGGCACGGCAGCCGGCTGATGACCGCCGAGCAGAGCAACACCAGCATGGTGTTCGGCGAGGCCGCGATCATGAAGGTGCTGCGGCGGCTGTTCCCCGGTGCCAACCCGGACCTGGAGGTCGCCGACGCCCTAGCCCGGCTTGGCTCAGCCAGGGTGGCCGCACCGTACGGCTGGATCGAGACCGTGATCGACGGCGAGCCGGTCTTGCTGGCCGTGCTGTCGGAGTACCTGGCGCAGGCCAGCGACGGCTGGACGATGGCCACCCGGAGCCTGGGCCGGCTGTATGCCAGGCAGGGCGCCTACGGCCAGGAGTACCTGACGGCGCCGGTGGCGGCTGACCAGGCAGCGTCAGACCAGGCAGCGTCAGACCAGCGTGTGCCTGACCAGGCTGTGCGTGACCAGGTCGGCGGGAAGCTGCCGTTCGTCGGCGAGGCACGCGAGCTCGGCGTTGCGACCGCGCAGATGCATGCGGAGCTGGCAACGGCATTCGGCACGCGCCAGATGACCGGCGCGGAGCTGGCCTCGCTGTCCGGCGCGCTGACCTACAAGCTGGCCGAGGCGGTCGCGCTCGTGCCCGAGCTTGGCGTTTACGCGCCCAGGATCGCCGCGGCATACGAGGAGGTCGCCGCGATCCGCGAGCCCGTCGCGGTTCAGCGCATTCACGGTGACTACCATCTCGGCCAGGTGCTGTACAGCCAGCACGGCTGGGTAGCGCTCGACTTCGAGGGCGAGCCTGCCGCGCCGCTGTCACAGCGCCGGGCCCTGGCGCCCGCGATGCGCGACGTGGCCGGCATGCTCAGGTCGTTCGACTATGCGGCACGCCACCAGCTGGTCGGGCATTCGCAGCGATCCGAGCTGGCCGCCGCCGCAGGCGCGTGGGTGCAGCAGTGCGAGGAGGCGTTCCGCGCTGGTTATGCGGCCGGAGGCGGGGCAGACCCCAGTCACCAGGCGACGCTGCTGCGCGCGCTGACACTGGAGAAAGCGGTCTACGAAGTGATCTACGAGTACCGGCACCGGCCCGACTGGGGGTCGATCCCGCTTGACTACGTGGCGGCCGCATGACGGCGCAGACCCGCCGGCCTGACCAGCTCAGCCACGCCGAGATCGACGCGCTGGTCGGCGGCACCCACCATGATCCGCACTCGATCCTTGGCGCGCACCCTGGCAAGGACAGCATCACGATCAGGACGCTGCGGCCACTGGCCGAGACCGTCGCCGTGGTGCTGCCGGACGGCAGCCGGGTCCCGATGACCCACCTTCACCAGGGCGTGTTCTCCGCGACGCTGTCCGGCACCACGGTGCCGGACTACCGGATCTCGGTCACCTACCAGGGCACCGCGGAGACCATCTCCGACGACCCTTACCGGCATCTGCCCAGCCTCGGCGAGGTGGACCTGCACCTCATCGGCGAGGGCCGGCACGAGGAGCTGTGGACAGTGCTCGGCGCGCGGGTCAGGCCGGCGGCGGGCGGCACGTCGTTCGCCGTGTGGGCGCCCAACGCCCGTGGCGTCCGGGTGATCGGTGACTTCAACCACTGGGACGGCCGGGCGCACCCGATGCGCTCGCTCGGCTCCTCGGGCGTCTGGGAGCTGCTCGTCCCCGGCGTCGGCACCGGCTCGACCTACAAGTTCGACATCTGCGGGCCCGACGGGAACTGGCACCGCAAGGCTGACCCGATGGCGGCCTGGGCGGAGCGGCCGCCGGCGACCGCATCGGTGGTTTACGAGTCCTGCTACGAGTGGGGCGACAAGGAGTGGCTGGCCGGGCGCGCCGAGCGCGACCTGCTGGCCAGCCCGATGAGCGTCTACGAGGTACACCTGGGCTCCTGGCGGCCTGGCCTGTCCTACACCGAGCTGGCGAGCCAGCTGACCAGTTACGTGACGGAGATGGGCTTCACCCACGTGGAGTTCCTGCCAGTCGCCGAGCATCCGTTTGGCGGGTCCTGGGGCTACCAGGTGACCTCGTACTTCGCGCCGTCGTCTCGGTTCGGGACCCCGGATGAGTTCCGCTACCTGGTCGACTGCCTGCACCAGGCCGGCATCGGGGTGTTCCTGGACTGGGTCCCCGCGCACTTCCCGCGCGACAACTGGGCGCTGGCGCAGTTCGACGGGACGCCGCTGTACGAACACGCCGACCCCCAGCGCGGCCAGCATCCGGACTGGGGCACGCTGATCTTCAACTTCGGCCGGCCGGAGGTACGCAACTTCCTGGTCGCGAACGCGATCTACTGGCTGGAGGAGTTCCACACCGACGGGCTGCGGGTCGACGCGGTCGCCTCGATGCTCTACCTGGACTACTCCCGTAAGGCAGGCGAGTGGTCACCCAATGCGCTGGGCGGCCGGGAGAACCTGGACGCCGTCTCGTTCCTGCGCGAGGCAACCGCCACCTGCTACAAGCGGGTGCCGGGCATCGCCATGATCGCCGAGGAGTCGACCGCGTGGCCTGGCGTCACCCGGCCGGTCCACCTCGGCGGCCTTGGCTTCGGGCTGAAATGGAACATGGGCTGGATGCACGACACCCTCGAGTACCTGCACCGGGACCCGATACACCGCAGCTACCACCACGACGAGATCACCTTCTCGATGCTCTATGCCTACAGCGAGCACTACGTGCTGCCGCTGTCGCACGACGAGGTCGTGCACGGCAAGGGCTCGCTGCTGCGGAAAATGGCCGGCGACGAGTGGCGCCAGTTCGCCGGGCTGCGCGCCCTGTTCGGCTACATGTGGGCGCATCCAGGCAAGCAACTGCTGTTCATGGGCGGCGAGTTCGGCCAGGGTGACGAGTGGTCCGAGCAGACCGGGCTGCAGTGGCACCTGCTCGAGTACACCTCGCACGCCGGGGTGCAGCAGCTTGTGATGGACCTGAACGCCGCCTACCTCCAGCATCCCGCCCTCTGGCAGCAGGACAGCTCGCCGGTCGGCTTTGAGTGGATCGACGCAAGCGACCGGGCCGGCAACGTGCTGTCGTTCCTGCGCTACGGCGCCGACGGCACCATGCTGGCGTGCGTCTGCAACTTCTCCGCGGTGCCCCACTATGACTACCGGATCGGGCTGCCCAAGGCCGGCCGCTGGACCGAGCTCATCAATACCGACGCCGACAGCTACGGCGGCAGCGGGACCGGCAACTTCGGCACTGTCGTGGCGACGTCGGAACCCTGCCAC
>DASPWG010000104.1:0-22898 GCA_035621915.1 Streptosporangiaceae bacterium | reverse complement strand
ATACCAGCCATGACAGCTACTGTCATCAAGTCGGCGGGGCCTTGCGGCGCCGCAGGGCGGCGCCGAACGGAGTGCCCGCGCGCTCCGGTTGCCTTATCCCGCATTACGTCGACTTTGCTGCCCGTTAAATCCGTTATGCGGCGACGTAAAGCGGGATAAGGCGCGCTCGCCCCCGCCGACGGCCGGAATACCCAGCCCGTCGCGCTGTTATAAAGCATGCAAACGCATATATCTGAGCGTCGCGGCGATGGCTCGCCCTCCGCAGCGGCGTGCACAGGAGGTATTTCAATGCAATTCGGGATTTTCTCGGTGAGCGACATCACCAGGGACCCGGTATCGGGGGAGACGCCAAGCGAGGCGGACCGGATCGACGCGGTCGTCCAGATCGCGCAGAAGGCCGACGAGGCTGGGCTGGACGTGTTCGCGATCGGCGAGCATCACAATCCGCCGTTCTTCTCCTCCGCGCCCACGACACTGCTGGCGCATGTCGCGGCCACGACCAAGAACCTGATCGTGAGCACGGCCACCACGCTAATCACGACCAACGACCCGGTGCGCATCGCCGAGGAGTACGCGATGCTGCAGCACCTGTCTAAGGGCCGGATGGACCTGATGCTGGGACGTGGCAACACCGCCCCGGTGTACCCGTGGTTCGGCCAGGACATCCGGCAGGGCCTGCCGCTGGCGCTGGAGAACTACAACCTGCTGCACCGGCTGTGGCGCGAGGACGTAGTGGACTGGCAGGGCAAGTTCAGGACGCCGCTGCAGGGGTTCACCTCGATCCCGCGGCCGCTGGACGACGTGCCGCCGTTCGTGTGGCACGGCTCGATCCGCACCCCGGAGATCGCCGAGCAGGCCGCGTTCTACGGTGATGGCTTCTTCGCCAACAACATCTTCTGGCCTAAGGAGCACTACATCCGGCTCATCCGGTTCTACCGGGAGCGCTTCGCCCACTACGGTCACGGCACCAAGAAGCAGGCCATAGTCGGGCTCGGCGGCCAGGCCTACATCGCCAGGAACTCGCAGGATGCCAAGAGCGAGTTCCGGCCGTACTTCAACGAGGCGCCGGTCTACGGGCACGGGCCGTCGATGGAGGACTTCATGGACGCCACGCCGCTGTCGGTCGGCAGCCCGCAGGAGGTCATCGACAAGACCCTGACCTTCCGCGAGCACTTCGGTGACTACCAGCGGCAGCTGTTCCTGGTGGACCACGCCGGCCTGCCGCTGAAGACCGTGCTGAACCAGCTCGACCTGCTAGGCGGAGAGGTCGTGCCGGTGCTGCGCAAGGAGCTAGCGGCCCGCCGTGACCCGGAGGTGCCCGATGCTCCTACCCACGCCAGCCTGGTCAGGGCCAAGTACGGCAGCCAGCCTGCGCGCCAGCCGCGCCCGAACGCCAACCGCGGCGACAACGTCACCGGCGGCTCGCCTTACCAGGACAGCTCGCCGGAGCACGACGCCGAGTACCCGGAGCCGTGATGGCAGGCCCGATGATGGCAAGTAGCTGGGTAGCAGGCACCGAGATGGCAGGCACTGCGCGACCGGCGCCCGTGCGCGCGAGCCGCGGGCAGCTGGGAAACGACGCCTGGGAGGCGCTGCTGTCCGCGCACGCGGTGCTGATGAAGCAGTTCGCGGCCGAGGACATCTGGGCCGATGCCTCGATGCGCGAGTATGACGTGCTGTACACGCTGTCGAAGTGTCCCGCCCCGGTCCGGATCAGCGAGCTGAACAGGCACGTGCTGCTCAGCCAGCCTGCCCTCTCGCGCCTGGTGCACAGGCTGGCAGAGCGCGGGCTGGTCGAGTGCCAGCGCGACCCCGACGACGGGCGCGCCATCAGCGTGTCGCTCACCGACGCGGGCCGGGCTCTGCAGCGCCAGATCGGCCGCCGGCATGCGCGCAGCGTCGCCCGCGCGATGAGTGCCGGGCTGAGCCGCGCTGAGCTGGCGCAGCTGCAGGCGATCTGCCTGAAGCTAGCCGGGCAGGTCGCCGGCCCGCCCGCATCACCACCTGATGTGACACAGGAGACTGACAGATGAACCCCACGGGGATAACCAGGCCGTTCCGGCTCGCGGTAGTCAGCGCCGGGACCTCGGATCCCTCCTCGACCAGGCTGCTGGCGGACCGCGCCGCCGACCGGGTCGCCGCGGCGGCAGCCAGGCACGGTTACACGGTGACCATCAGCGTCGTCGAGCTGCGGGAGATCGCGGCCGACATATCGACTGCGCTGGTCTCGCAGCTCGTAACGCCCAAGCTGCAGCGGGCCATCACGGCCCTGCGGCAGGCCGACGGCATCATCGCCAGCACGCCGGTGTACAAGGCGGGCCCGAGCGGCCTCTTCAAGTCCTTCTTCGACGTCCTGGACGACGACCTGGTGATCGGCAAGCCAGTCGTGCTGGCGGCGTCGGCCGGAACCGCCAGGCACGCCCTGGTCGCCGACGGCGAGATGCGGTCGATGTTCGCCTACCTGCGCGCGCTGAGCGTGCCGACCTCGCTGTTCGCCGCTCCCGAGGACTGGAGCGATCCCGCGCTGAACAAGCGCTTGGACAGGGCCGCCGTCGAGTTGCTGCTGCTCATGGAGAGCGGTTTCGCCGCGCAGATCAGGGACGAGTCCTGGGACAGTTACCAGCACGAGCCCGGCAGCGCCGACGAAGCCGATGACTCCATCGACCTCGACACCGACCTGATGCGCCTGGCCACCGGCGGATCCGCGGCGTAGCCGTCCGGCCTACCTCGCCGCCACCTCCACCTGCGCCGGGACCTGAGCCTGGCGCGCCAGCGGCCCGCGGCGGAGCAGAGTCCCGCAGATGACGGCGCCTGCCGCGAAAATGCCCGCCGTGCACCAGAAGGTCGTGGTATAGCCATGCACGGCGGCGGCTGCCTGCAGCGCGCCGCGTGCCGCGGGTGAGCTGGACGTCGCGGGGGTGAGATGGCTGGCAACGTAGGCCGCGGCCGCGCTGGTAGCGATCGTGTTGAGCAGCGCGGTTCCGATGGAGCCGCCCAGTTGCTGGCCGACGTTGATGGTGGCCGACGCGACTCCGGCGTCGTGCAGCTGCACGCCGAAGGTACCCGTATTGATGGCCGAGGGCACGGCCGTGCCGAGCCCGACGCCGATGATCAGCAGCGGGCCGAGGACCGCCGAGACGTACGAGGTATCGACGCCGATCCCGGTGAGCCAGGCCATGCCGGCCGCGGCGGTGAGCAGGCCGATCGCCACAAGTGGCTTGGGCCCGATGCGCGGCATGAGCACGATATTGGAGATCTGGCCGAACACGATCAGCATCACGATCGCCGGCAGGAACGCCACGCCAGTCTTCACCGGGGAGAAGCCGAGGATCGTCTGCAGGTAGTAGGTGAGGAACAAGAACAAGCCGAACAGCGCGGCGCCGACGATGAGGATCGTCAGGTAGGCGCCGCCGCGGTTACGGTCAAGCACCACCCGCGGCGGCAGCAGCGGGTCAGTCGCGCGGAACTGCCAGGCCGCGAATGCGACCAGCAGCACCGCACCCGCCGCCAGGAATCCCCAGGTCGAGGGCGTGTGCCAGTTGTGGGTGGCGGCATTGGCGAGCCCGTAGACCAGGCAGAACATCGACCCGGACACGAGCAGCACGCCGGGCACGTCGAGCCCACCCGCGCCGGACGCGCGCTGCCGGGACAGCAGGGTCGAGGCGCCGACGGCCGCGATGGCGGCGAAGATCAGGTTCACGTACAGGCACGAGCGCCAGCTGAGGTACTCGGTCAGCACGCCGCCAAGCAGCAGGCCTATGAGCCCGCCGCCGCCTGCGATCGCGCCGTAGACGCCGAAGGCCCGGCCGCGCTCCCGCGGATCGCTGAACGTGGTAGTCAGCACTCCGAGCGCTGCGGGAGCCAGCAGCGCCCCGAACGCCCCCTGGCAGGCTCGCGCCACGATCAGCATGGTGAAGTTCACCGATGCGCCGCCCACGGCAGAGGCCACAGCGAAGCCGATCAGCCCGATCAGGAACGTCCGCTTGCGGCCGACCAGGTCACCAAGCCTGCCGCCGAACAGCAGCAGGCTGCCGAATGCCAGCGCGTACGCCGTGATCACCCACTGCCGGTCGGCGTTGGAGAAATGCAGCGCGCGCTGCGCTGACGGCAGCGCGATGTTCATGACCGTGATGTCCAGCACGATCATCAGCTGGGCCAGTCCCACCACAGCGAGGATCAGCCAGCGGCGAGGGTCAGGCTCGCCGGCCTGGGTGAGATCGGCCTGGCTGCTCGTAGCGGACATCGTGATTCCCCCATCTGGCGAGACAGTCCACGTCTTGCGGCGGACTGGCAGCGGCGTCACATGCCAGGACTGCTAACCGCCCTGCGGTCCCGTTCCTTCCTGAATATCAGGCCCCTGGCCGGCCGGACGAGCGCGGGCCGCCGGCCGGCGGCTCCGCCCGCCGGCTGGCACGGCGCTGCTCGCGCAGCCCGGGCACATCGGCCAGCGGCCCGAGATGACGCAGCTTGTCCGGGTTGATGACAGACCGGATCGCATGGACCTGGTCACCGGCGATGTCCAGCACGAACACGCTGATCAGCCGGCCTTCAGGATCCCTGATCAGCGCGCCAGGCTGGCCGTTGACACCGATCGGCTCGATGGCGGCATGCACGTCGCGCAACTGGGCACCGATCCCGGTCAGCAGCCGTCCGACCGGGTCGCGGCCGGTGATCGGCCTGGGCCAGGACGGCGAGACGCCGCCGTTGTCGCCGTAGACGGTCACATCCTCGGCCAGCAGGCTGACCAGGCCGTCGAGATCGCCACTGCCCACGGCATCGAAGAACCGCGCCGCCAGTTCATCCCGGCGGGCGGCAGTGGTCTCGAACCGCGGCCGGTGCTCGTCGACGTGCTGGCGGGCCCGGTGGGCTAGCTGGCGGCAGGTCACGGCATTGCGCCCGACGATCGCGGCCGTTTCGTCGTAGTCGTAGCTGAAGATGTCGTGCAGCAGGAACACGGCGCGCTCCACCGGCGTCAGCCGCTCGAGCACCAGCAGGAAGGCCATGGACAGCGAGTCCGCCTGCTCGGCGAGATCGGCCGGATCAGGCGCCGGGCCCGCCTGCCGGTCCGGCCCTGTGACCAGTGGCTCCGGCAGCCACTCGCCAACGTAAGACTCGCGCCGAACTCGCGCCGAGCGCAGATGATCAATGCACAGCCGGGTCACGACCGCGGAAAGGTACGCCTTCGGCGAGTCCGGCGGGCCGCTCTCCGACACGGCCCGGTAGTAGCGCACGAAGGCGTCCTGGACGATGTCCTCGGCCTCGGTGACGCTGCCGAGCATGCGGTAGGCGATCGAGAACATCAGCGGACGCAGGCTCTCGTAGGCCTGCGCCGTAGCGTTCTCTGCTGCTGTCATGTCAGCTCCGCTTCCGCATCGTGCCCTTCACCCTCTGAGACGGGGCAGGCCTGGCTCCCGTGACAGTGCGAGCGAAGATCCTTCCTTGCTACCCGGTGCTGGTGAACCCGACCCCGCCGATAACGCACGGCCGGCCACCCAGCCCGGCAATCGTCACCTGTGTGATTCCCTCCCCGTGACCCGGACGTGCCTGCACGAAACGCAGCACCTGACCGGATTCGGCGAGCCTCAGGACGCCGGGCTGCGCTGTGTCTTGCGGGGGAATCCCCAGCACCTGCGCCCAGCGGCCGGCTGTCGCCCGCGGATCACGGACCTCGATCGTCAGCCCGGCCAGGCCGCCAGGCTCGTGCGCTGGCGCGCGCCCGGTCCAGGACGGGCCTGCCCACCGCCACGAATCGGGCACCGCTGCCCAGTCCAGCGAGACGATGGCACCGCCGACGTCCCGCGGGTCGAGGTGGGTTGCGGCCATGTCGGGCAGGTCGGCGGTCCATACCACCCGCACTCCCAGGTCCGCGAGCCTGCTGCGCGCGGCGTGCAGGTCTGGCACCTGGAAGATCGCCATGTAACCGCCGTCGCCGCCGCGCCGCTGCAGGTACCGGCCGGCCGCCGTGTCAGGCCGGGCCGGCGCCACCACCTCCACGAACGTGTCGCCGGCCGCGAAGACCGCGTTGGTAAGGCCGAACTGGCCGACTCCCGGATCTTTGAATGGCTCCGCCCAGCCGAATGCGCGGCGCAACTCGCCGGCCACTTCATCGCAGTCACGCGCCACCAGGGCCACCTGCCGCAGGCGCGGTCCGGTCAGCATGACCACAACACTAGGCCGGGCGGTATCCAGGTTCACCCGGCGCGCGGCTGGCGAGGGATAGTGGTGCCGTTGGGCTACAGACGGGAGCAGCGCAGGTGCCAGGCATTCCGCGGGAGGATGGCCAGGCGACGAGTCAGCCCGCTGCGCCCACGGCGGGCAGCACGAGCGCGGTGACCCCCCAGGCGGCCAGGATCGGCCAGGGCATGGTTCTCATCTGCGCTGCCCAGTTCATCCTCCAGCTCGACTTCAGCATCGTAAACGTGGCATTGCCGACAATCCAGGCCAGCCTCCATATGGCCGCCGCCGAGCTGCAGTGGATCGTCACCGGGTACGCGCTGACGTTCGGCTCGCTGCTGCTGCCGGGCGGCCGGCTGGCCGACCTGCTGGGACGGCGCAGGCTCCTCGTGCTGGGGCTGATCGCGTTCGGCCTGGCCTCGCTGGCGTGCGGGCTTGCGCAGTGGCCAGTCATGCTGATCGCCTCCAGGCTCGTGCAGGGCGCGGCCGGAGCGCTGGTGTCACCCGCCGCGCTGTCGCTGCTCACCACGACGAACCCGCAGGGTCCGGCGCGCACCCGAGCGCTGTCGATCTGGCAGGCGACAACGGCAGCCGGTGCCACCGCCGGCATCATTGCCGGCGGTCTGCTCACCCAGTACCTCGGCTGGCGAGCCGTGTTCCTGGTGAACCCGCCGCTAATCCTGATCATGCTGGCGTTCATCGGGCGGCTGCCGGCCGGCGCGCCCGTCGGCGGCGCCCGGCTTGACTACCGCGGCGCACTGCTGGTCACGGCCGCGATAGCCAGCCTGATCTTCGGGCTGAGCTACGGCCAGCAGCACGGGTTCACCAGGCCGGGCACGGTGGCGGCGCTGGCCGGCGCGGTCGTGCTTGGCCTGGCGTTCGTGCGGGCAGAGCTGACGGCCAGGGCTCCGATGCTGCCACTGGCAATCTTCTCGTCGGCGGCGCGCCGGGCGGCGGTCGCGGCAATGGTCATGATCGGCGCGGTGCTGGCGGGTTACGTCTATTTCGTCTCGCTGTTCCTGCAGAAGGTGCTGCATTTCAGCCCGCTCATGACCGGGGCGGCGCTGGTGCCGTCGACCCTGACCGTGGTGGCAGTGTCCACCCTCGGCACGCGCCGCCTGCTGGCGGTGCGGCCAGCCTGGCAGGTCCTGCTGGCCGGGCTGGCCTGCCTGGCCGGCGGACAGCTGTGGCTGACGCAGGTGTCGGCGACGGCGACCTATGCGGAGGCAGTGCTGCCCGGCCTGATCCTGACCTCACTTGGCATCGGGCTGGCGCTGCCGACCGCAGCGGTCGCAATCACCAGTGGCGTCCGCCAGCAGGATCAGGGCCTGGCCGGCGCCCTGTTCACGACCAGTCAGCAGACCGGTGCCGCAGTCGGCCTGGCGGTGCTGGCAACGGCGGCGGCGGCGCGGACCGTCCAGACCGGGTCGCTGGTGGCCGGCTACCGGCTGTCGTTCCTCATCTCTGCCGGGATCATCGTGCTGGCGGCCCTGCTGGTGACAGTCCAGATGCACCCGCGGCGCGAGCGCGTCGCAAGCCTGCACCAGAAGTCCGACGGCACGCCCGCGGTGACGCTAGCCGAATCGCAGCTGCGCAAGTGCTGACGCCGCCGCACCCGCTAAGGCAGGTTGTCGCGCCCGGGTCTCAGCCCTCGTTGACCAGGGCCAGCTTGCCGGGCGGGTGCGGGCTGGTGAGCATCGCGAAGGCAGCGGGCGCATCGTCGAACGGGAACGTCTGCGCTATCGGCACGACGAGGTCACCGTCGGCCGCTAGCTGCACGATGCGGCCGCGGGCACCTGCCCGGAACGGGCCGCTGCGCGGATTCGAGGCTCCGATGAACACATACCCGTCCTGCTTGGCCCTCCGAGCGTCGACGATGGTGATGACGTGGTCCCGGTCCGGCACGAGTGCGAGCGACACGTCGCCGGCTTCCCGGCTGCCAACGGTGTCCAGCGCGGCCACGATGCCGTCGGGCGCCGTTGCCCGCACCCGGTCAAGCAGGCCAGGTCCGTACTGGACTGGTATCCCGCCGAACTGCCTGACGAAATCGAAGTTGGCCGGACTCGCGGTGCCCACGACCCGGACTCCGAGGTGACGGGCCTGCTGCAGCACGCTGTTGCCGACCGACCCTGCTGCCCCGTGCAAGAGCACGGTATCGCCTTCCCGTGCCCCGCTTAGGTGCAGCAGTTCCGCTGCCGTGGTGCCGATCAGCAGCAGGTTGGCTGCCTCAGCGAAGCTCAGCGTGGGTGGCTTGGCGTACACGTTCGACGCAAGCGCGCTGACCGCCGTCGCGTAGCCGCCGCTGACCTCGGTGGCGATGACCTCGTCGCCGACCGCGCCGCCGCCGGTCGCCAGCTCCGCGCCGGTTCCGAGCGCGCTGATCACGCCCGCCACCTCGTAGCCGATCTTGAGCGGCAGCAGCTTAGGATCCTGGCCAGGCGCGATGTGCTTGGCGTCGGCAGGGTTCATGCCTGCGGCGCGCACGTCGACGGTGACCTGGCCACGTTCCGGCGGCGGGACCTCGGCATCGACGCGCCGCAGCGCCTCCGGGCCGCCGAATTCGACGGCCACCCACTGCTGCGCCCGGTTCATCATGCTCCTAGGCCGGCACGAACTCGACTGGGGCGTCGCCCAGCGGGCGCAGTACCGCGACGACTCCCGCCGGACTGCCGTCCGGTCCGGCGATCAGGCCCAGGCTCATCCCGAGGACCACGCGGCCGCCGGAGGCGGTCATCGCCTCGATCCGCGCGACGGAGCCGCCGTGCGCCAGCTTCCCGCTGTCCATCGCGGCATGGAATCCGGCGATGTGCCGGGAAAGGTAATCCTCGGGGATGATCAGCGCCAGCCCGTGTTCCATGGCGTCGTCGCGGCTGAACCCGAGCAGCTTCTCGGCACCGTGATTCCAGGACGTGACCTTGGCGGCCCTGTCCAGCGTGACGATCGCGTCGTGTGCTGCTGCCAGGGCGCCCCCGGCAAGCCCGGAATCCACGCTCACTGCTGCCTCCCGTTCGTGCTCGCGTGCTTGATCGTGATCGCTTTCCCCGGCTGGCGCCTCGCTACACGCTGGACGGCTCAGGAATCGCGCTTGGCCGCCGCGACGTTCGCCTTGAGCTCGGAAAGGTTCTGCCGGGTGACGAAGGCCGGCTGGCCAGGATCGACCCGCCAGCTTTCGTCGAGTCCGCCGAGGTCGAGCGCGTCGAAGCCGAACTGGTCGTACAAGCCCGCGACAAGTTGCTTAGCGTCCGCATCATCTCCGGCCAGGGCAAGCGCACGCCGGTTAGGATCCGCAGGCGGATGGCCGTCTTGAGACATGTCTGCAGCGTCGAGCATGCTGAAGGCGCGGACGATCTTGCTCGCAGGCAGGTGCCGCTGCAGTACCCCTGGCGCTGTGGTCGTCCCGTTGTCAATGTCAGGGAAGTGGCCGTCGCGCTGCGGGAAGTAGTTGATCGTGGCAATCACGACCTTGCCGGCTAGCGGTTCCACGGGCACCTGGTCGACGGCGGTTATCGGGATAGCGACGATGGCGAAGTCGGCCGCTGCCGCCGCCTCGTCAGGGGTGGCGGCGCTGGCCCGCGGCCCGAGACCGGCGACCAGGCTCGTCAGCGACTGCGGGCCCTGGGAGTTGCTGAGCACGACGTCGTAGTGGTGCGTGACGGCTGCCCTGGCCAGGCTGCTGCCCACGTGACCGCTGCCAATGATCCCGATGGTGGTCATAAGCCTCATCTCCTCCGCCGCATGAGAATCTCGCAACGAGGACCAATCGAAGGTAGCACACAACGTTCCACGGAATCTACCTACGCAGAAGCAAGTGCGATGGAACTTGCTTCCGCAGAGCCCGGTGGATTAGCGTGATGCGTGATGGCTGATAACGACAAGCCGCCGGAGTTCATGAGCGCCCTCGTGACTGAGCATTTCGTGCTGCAGTCGACGTCCAGCGCGACCATCAGCGAGAGCGGCAGCCGAGTAGCGATCTACCTGTCGTCGCTATCCAGCGGACTGGTCGCCATCGGTTTCTCGAGCTCGTCGCCCAGGGCACTGGCTGCGCTGGCCTTCACGGTGCTGCCGACGGTGTTCGTGCTCGGCTGCTTCACGATCGTGCGCCTGATCGACACTAGCGTGGCCAACCTCATCTCCCAGCGGCGGATGGAACTGATCCGGCGCTACTACGCCTCGCTCAGGCCCGGCGCCGCGGCCTACTTCGAGCCGGACGACTCGGTTCTCGGAAACCACGGCGTGCGCTACACGAAATGGGCGTTCCTGTTCACGATGGCGAGCATGGTCATCGTGGTGAACTCCGTCCTCGGCGGCGCTACCGCTGCCCTGATCGGGACGCTTGCCATCAAGGCGCCCGTCGCAGCGGCGACTGCCGCGGGCATCGTCGTGGGCCTAGTCATACTGGTCCTGAGCCTGCGGTACGAGCACAAGCGAGTCACGCCCGTCGTCCTCAGCTCGGCAGTCGCGTCGGCCGGGGCTGCGGAGGAGCGGGACTCAGCTAAGGGGGAGGGTGCATGAACGGGTGGCATGAGACCTACAACGACTTCCCGGGCCCCGACGTGGTGTGCGGGCACCTGCAGACCATTGCCCTGCCACCTGCACAGGCCGACCCGCCCGATGCGTGCGCGGACTGCCTGGCCGAGGGCACGACGTGGGTGGAGCTCCGCAGGTGCCTGGTATGCGGCCGGACCCGGTGCTGTGAGTCATCTGACCGCCAGCATGCGAAGGCTCACTACGAGCAGACCGGCCACGCCGTCTTCGCGAACCAGTCAGGCGGCGAAGTCTGGGGCTGGTGTTACGCCGACGGCATGCCGCTGGCGCCTGACGCTAGCTGAGGTGGATTGGCAGCGGGTGGGCGTGGCAGCCGCCGGTGCGGCGGCGGACAGGCAGCAGGTGTGGAGCGATTGGGCTGGTGCGGCCGATGTCTGAGCTGAGGCTTCTTTTCAATGACCTCATCCGGTTCGAGATCGAGATCTGGAATGCCATCGATGACAGGCTGAAAGCCGATTTCGACCTTCCGCTGACCCACTTCGAGCCGATGTCGGTGATCGACCGGCTGCCGGCCTGCCGGGTTTACGACATCGCACGGGAGCTTGGCATTACTACCGGCGGCACCAGCAAGCTCGTGGACCGCATCGAAGCCAGCGGCTACTGCCGGCGGCTGCCCAACCCCGCCGACCGCCGATCCTCGCTGCTGGAGCTCACGCCGCAGGGCAAGCAGCTTCTTGAGGCTGCCGGACTGGCCTTCGACGAGGAACTGCACCGCTGGCTGGCCGCGGCCGTTCCCGAGCGGACACTGCGCCAGTTCGCGACCACCCTGGCCCGGCTGCGGGCCGCCAATCAGGACGCTGGTCTGGAGAAAAGTGCCTGAGAAGCGGTGAGATGTCAGAGCGCTGGACTGGGGCTGAGTGGGAAGGCCGCGACGCGAGCGGTCGAGTAGAGGCGGGCATGGACGCGGCCGGCGCGCCTGACCGCGGCGGCAGCACCGCGGGGGGAAGGCGGCTTTCGGCCAGCTCGAGAGTCGAGGCCTTCAGCGATGGCGTGCTGGCCATCGTGATGACGCTGCTGGTGCTCGACCTGCGCATCCCCATCGCTGAGCACGAGTCGACGCTGTCTCAGCTCCTTGACCAGTGGCCGACCTACCTGGCCTACCTTGCCTCTTTCGGGTATGTCGGCGTGATCTGGGTCAATCACCACCAGCTCTTTACGCGCATCGGCGCGGTCGACTCCGGGCTGCTCTGGTGCAACCTGGCCCTCCTGCTGGCCACCTCGGTGTTGCCATTCCCGACCGCCGTGCTCGGCAGGGCCTTCCAGACCCGCCGCCTTGCCGACGAGATAACCGGGGTCGTGGTCTATGCGGTCGTGGCCACGCTTATGGCAGCCGCGTGGCTGCTGCTGTTCCATTACCTTTCCAGGCACGAGAGGCTGCTCGCCCGGCATGTCTCGCCGTCATTCTTCGCGGCAGAGCGGCGGCGGGCACTACTTGGCGTCCTTGCCTATCCGCTCGCCGCGGTGGTCGCGCTCTGGCAGCCGATCGCGAGCCTGGTTATCCTGTGCGCCCTGCCGGTGTTCTACGGGCTTACGAGCGAGGGCTGGCGGTGGGGGCGGCGCGAGGCCTCGCAGTAGCAGCGTCAGCAAAGGAGGGCCGATGCGGACTTCCCAGGCGGCCGGGCAGGCGGCAGTGGCGGGACTCGACCGGAGCGATCCACGCGGTCCCGGTATTTCCAGGACGAAAGGTGGCGAAGGCTTCCGGTACGTTGATGCGTCCGGCGTGCCGGTTACCGACGCGGCGGTCCTCGCCCGCATCCGCGCGCTAGCGATACCGCCGGGCTGGGCACGCGTGTGGATCTCGCCAGACCCGCTGGGACACATCCAGGCTACGGGCGTGGACAGCAGGGGCCGGACCCAGTATCGCTACCACAAGCTCTGGCGCGAGCAGCGCGATGAGCAGAAGTTTGCCCACATGCTCAGGTTCGCTGACGCGCTGCCGGCCCTGCGCGCCGCGACGCAGCGGGACCTGCGCCACCGCAACTTGGACCGCAGCCGAGTCGCTGCAAGCGCAGTGCGGCTCATCGACCTCGGCTTGTTCCGCATCGGCGGCGAGCGCTACGCGGAGCTTGATCATCACTATGGCGCAGCGACGCTGGAGAAGCGGCACGTGATCGTACGCCGCGACGGCATGGTGTTCGACTACGTCGCCAAGGAGGGAAAGCGCCGGCAGCTTGCAGTGAGCGACCCGGTTGTGCAGGCCACCGTGCGTGCCCTGGCCAGGAGCGACAACGGCCTGGACGCGCTGTTCTGCTTCGAGGACGCCGCGGGCTGGCGGCCACTGCACTCCCACGACATCACTGCGTACATCGCCGAGAACTCGGCCGGCCACTTTACTGCCAAGGAGTTCCGGACCTGGAATGCCACCGTGCTGATGGCCCTGTTCCTGGTCAATGCCACGCCGCCAGGGTCGGCGCGCGCCGTCAAGAGCGTTATTAACGCCAGCGTTAAGGGAGTGGCGGAGTGGCTCGGCGATACGCCGACAGTGGCGCGGGCCTCGTACATCGATCCGCGGCTGGTCAGCGTGTACACGGATAACGGTGGCCTGGCGGCTGTCCCGGTCCTGCCGCCACGGCTGCCAGCGGGAACGGACGCCGAAGCAGCCGTGGCGGCCTTGCTGGCCGCCACTGTCGTGAACCATCCCGAAGAAGGATAGACATGCGCGCCGTCCAGGTAACGGAGTTCGGCGTGGACCACCTCCGGGTGGACTACCTGCCCGACCCGTCGCCGGCCACAGGCGAGGTGCTGATATCTACCGAGGCGGCCACCATCAACCCGGCTGATCTCGGCATCGTCACCGGCGCCGCGGCGTCCAGGTTTCCGCGCGGGGCACGGCCGCCGTACACGCCTGGCTGGGATCTGGTCGGCCGGGTGATCGAGACCGGGCACGACGCGAACCCGAGTCTGCTCGGCTCGCGGGTAGCCGGGTTCACCATCTGGTTCGTGACCGGGCATGGCACCCAGGCGTCGCTGGTCACCCTTCCTGCCAGTGACGTCGTGGTCGCCCCTGCTGGCCTGCCATCCTCGCAGCTGACCACGGTCGGCCTTAACGGGCTGACGGCGTGGCGAGGCCTGGCCGACCTCGGCCTCAGCCCTGGCGAGACTGTCGTCATCACCGGCGCCGCAGGCGGCGTGGGGGGCTTTGCCGTCGAGCTGGCGGCTTCCCGCGGCCACAGCGTGGTGGCGGTCGTCCGCCGCGCCGATCGCGACACCGCGCTGGAACTCGGCGCGGCTGCCGTCGTGGCGGTAGAGGACGGTGACGTGGGCGCGGCCGTGCGGCGCCTGACTGGGGGCGGCGCGGATGCCATGCTTGACACCGCGTCGGTCGGTGCGGCCGCGCTGGCGGCGGTCCGCGACGGCGGCCGCTACGTCACGGTCACCGACGTACCTGCAGCCGAGCGCGGCATCTCGGTGAGCAGGTCCTTCGGCCGCATGGACCGCGAAGGGCTCAGCACGCTGGCGGCGATGGCCAGCGGTGGGCAGTTGCACACACCGGTTGCGCGCGACTACCCGCTGGAGGATGCTCGGCATGCCTACGAGCACTTCGCGCAGCCGCACGGCCGCGGGCGTATCGTGCTCACCTTCGGCTGACAACGAACTCGCCGGCGGCGGTTGAGGAGTTGATGGCGGGAAAGGCCCGTTTCCGGCGAATTGTCGTTGGAGTGGGCCCCGTCCTCTAGCCTGGAGCCGTGGCCGTCCACCAGCTCTCCCGCGCCGACGCGCGCCGCATCGCGGTGCGCGCGCAGCTTCTGGACAGCTCGCGCCCGGCGAACCTGCACGAGATGGTGCACCAGCTGACCCTGCTGCAGGTCGATCTGACAGCCGCCATCGCGCCCAATGCCCACCTCGTTGCATGGAGCCGGCTGGGATCGGCCTACGACCCGGCGGAGCTGGACGCGCACCTGGAGAACCGGATACTGCTTGAGCTGCGCGCGATGATCCGGCCAGGCGAAGACCTGGCGCTGTACCGCGCCGAGATGGCGCAATGGCAGCGCGGCGAGGTGGATGGCTGGCAGCGGATAGTCGCCTGGGTGCGCGCCAACGACGCCTGCCGCCTGGACATACTCGACCGTCTCGACCGGCTGGGTCCGCTGCCCTCGCGCGAGCTTCCCGACACCTGCGAACTGTCATGGAAGTCGACCGGATGGACCAACGACCGCAACGTCACCCAGTTGCTGGAGTACATGGTGCGCCGCGGCGAGGTTGCGGTCGCCCGGCGACGCGGCGCGGAACGGCTATGGGACCTGGCGGCCCGCGTCTATCCCGATGACCCGGTCGTGCCGGCCGAGCAGGCCCTGCGGATGCGTGACGATCTCCGGCTGCAGGCGCTGGGCATCGCCAGGGCGCGGGGACCGGAATGCCCGGTCGAGCCGCTGGCTGTCGGCGACGCCGGGGAGGAGGCCGTCATCGACGGTGTCAGGGGCACCTGGCGAGTCGACCCGGCTCAGCTGGGGCAGCCGTTCTCAGGGCGCACCGCGCTGCTGTCGCCGCTTGACCGGCTGGTTTACGACCGCAAGCGGATGGCCGACCTGTTCGAGTTCGACTACCAGCTAGAGATGTACAAGCCGGTCGGGAAGCGGCGCTGGGGCTATTTCGCGCTGCCGATCCTGCACGGCGACACGCTGGTGGGCAAGCTCGACGCGGTGGCCGACCGTAAGGCCGGCGCGCTGCGCGTGCACGCCATCCATGAGGACGAGCCGTTCAGTCCCGGCGTCTCAGCCGCTGTCGATGAGGAGATCAAGGACCTGGCGCGCTGGCTCGAGCTGGACCTGGAACTGGCGAGTTAGGTGCCTTCGACATGTGGCGCCGGAGATCTCTGGTCTCCGGCGCCACATTGACATCGGCGTTCAGGCGATGCGGCCCGCGTAGCGGCGGAGGAAGCCGTCAGCGGTGGCGGTGATCACCACGTCGTAGTAGCCGTACTGATCAGTCGGCCAGCTAACAGTCCTGGTGCCGCCGGGCCCCACCGTGACCGTCTCGGTGCTGCCTTCGTAGTCGTTCGGCGTCAGGGTGTAGACGATCGCCTGCTGGCCCTCGTTGGCCAGCGTGAGCTTGAGCGTGGTCGGGGCGTACTGCGGGGCGGCGGTGACGACCGGGACCTGGCCGGTGTTCTGGCCGGCAGGCACAACCGCGCCGGCGAAGCTGGTCAGGAACCCGTCAGGGCCGTAGACCGAGAAGGCGTAGTTCCCCGCCGTCAGCGCCGCGTCCCAGACGTAGGAGCCCGGGGCGGACGCGAGCACGGTGACCTGCGTGGGGGCGAAGGTCAGGAAGTTATCGGGGTAGATGGCAAAGACCACGCCGACCTGGCCGGTGTTGGTGAGAGCGGCCGTGACCTGGCTTGTCGTCCGGTCCACTGTCACGTCGGCAAAGGGCTGGTGGACGGTCGGGCGGTGCGGCCGGGTTCCGGGCTCCTGGGTCGGCATCTGCTGGTCGCCCTCGGCCGGAGGCGTCGTCGATCCGCCGGTGAGCTGGGTCAGTGCCCAGGTCTGGTCGAGGGTCGGGATGTTGGCCGGGATCGAGAAGTCCGGGTGCTGGAAGTCGAAGGCAGCGGTCAGGTCCCCGTTTACCGACGCCCGCCACGAGGTGATATTGACCGGCTGCACCCCGGTCCAGGCAGCCAGGAACTGGAGCATCGAGGTGTGGCTGTACACGTTGGAGTCCACGTAGCCGCCCCGGGTCCACGGCGAGCAGATGAGCATCGGGACCCGGGTCCCAGGGCCGATCGGCCACCCCGAGATGTACTCGTCGGTGACGCTCGGCGGCGGGGTAGGCGGCAGCTGGTGGTCGAAGAACCCGTCGTGCTCGTCGTAGGTGATGAACAGTGCCGTGGTGTTCCACACTTCCGGGTTCGAGAACAGCGTCTGGAGCACGGTGTTCACGTAGTGCGCGCCGTAGTCGGGCGTGTAGGAGGGATGCTCGCAATAGCCGGCCGGGGCGACGATCCACGACACCTGGGGGAGGGTGTTGCTGTCGACGGCGTTGATGAAGGTCGACAGCACGTACGCAGCGTGGGTTTTGTCGATGTTCAGCCCTCGCGCCGTGGCCGGCTGCCAGGGCGTGACTGCCCCGCGGATCGCCAGCTCGCTGGTCCCGCCCTCGCGGCTGTTGGTGCTGTTGTACTGCTGGTAGAACCACAGCGGGTTGTCACCGTAGTCGCCCAGGAAGTAGTCGGGGTAGGTGCCGCTGTCGCCCACTGTGTCGTTGGTGTAAACCTGCCAGGAGATCCCGGCGGCCTGCAGCAGCTCGGGGTAGGTGGTGACCTCAGGCGTCCCGGCGTCGGGCCCGAAGTCGACCTCGTAGTCGTTGGGATTGCTGGTCCAGCCCGCCGCCGTCCCGGCCCAGAAGTACATCCGGTTGGGGCTGGTGGGTGCCATGATCGCCTGGTGATAGCCGTCGCAGACGGTGAAGGCATCGGCGACCGCGTACTGGAACGGGATCTCGTCCCGCGTGAAGTAGCCCATCGTCTCTTCGGTCTTGGCCGGAACCCAGTTGTTCCACAGCCCGCCATTCCAGGCCTCGTGGTCTCCGTCCCACGAGTGGTCAAGGTCACCGTCGACCTGGTCGGTGAGGTTGTAGGGGAGTAGGTACCCGAGGTCAGTGCGAGTCGGGTCCGGCTGCTGGAAGATGTTGTTCCCGTTCTGGTAGGTGAGGATCTGCTTATCCCCGTACCCGCGGACTCCGCTGAGCGTCCCGAAGTAGTGGTCGAACGACCGGTTCTCCTGCATGAGGATCACCACGTGCTTCAGGTCGGCTATGGTGCCGCTCCAGCCAGCTGGCAGCGCGCCGGCCGCCGAGCTGCTGCTCACACTCGCAAACGCCGGCCCGGCGCCGGCGCCGACGGCCGCGACCGTGGCACTGCCCAGCGCCGTGTATTGCAGGAAGCGGCGTCGGGTGACGCCGGGCACGACAGGTTGCCCAGGTCGCCAGGGCAATCCGGTTGAGCCGCGGGGATGCTCACGTGAATTGTCGGAGTTGGACATTGCACTCCCATCCTCTTAGTACAGGGCGTGGATCGGCGGGCGCCACCAGTGCAGAGCCGGGTACTCAGGGAAGTCGGCCGTGGCGCAGGCGACCCGTGGGGTGGCAAGTCGGGGAGGCGGCGGGCACCGTCCTGGTCGCCGTCCCTAACCCATCGGGTCTTACAGCCGTTGACCACGAGCGCCCTCCGTGACTCAACCTGCGATGCCAGCGGGCAACTATTTCTAGTGACAAGCCGCACTTATGTCACAAGCGCCCAGTGTGCGCGCTGCAGGCCGCCTTGGGGTGAACGCGCCGTGTCGATCACCGGACAGGCACACGGCGCGTCGGCGGCCAAGTCGAACCACGGCCGACTGCCCGCGTCTCGCTGAACCCAAGGCGGCCCGCGCATAATTGCCATTGCGGTGATAACGGATGTGACGCGGGAGAGGCGATGAGTGATTCGGTCCGGCCATTCACTGCGGGCTCAGTTGAATGCCTGGTCGTCCCAGACGGCACGCTCGGGTACCAGCCTGAGTCGCTGTATTCCGACCTGCCCACGGAAGACACCGCGGCTGCGGTGAACGCGCTCGTGGATAGCGATGGCCTGATACCAGTGCCGTATCACCCGGTCCTGGTGCGGACCGCGGACGGGCTGGTGCTGCTTGATGCTGGCGTGGGGGTCGCGCTGGCAGCGGAGGTGGGCGCGCAGGCCGGGAGGCTGCGCGCAGCGCTTGCCGCCGAGGGGGTGGCGGCCGAAGACATCGGGCTGGTGGTGCTCTCGCACGCCCATGCGGATCACGTCGGCGGCCTGACCGAGGTGGACGGAACCGAGCGGCGGCTGCTGTTCCCGAACGCTCGGCATGTCATCGCGCGAGCCGAGTTTGACTACTGGACCTCTCGCCAGGCCTCGGCCGATCACGCCTGGATGGCCGAACTCGCGCGGCTGCATCTGCTGCCCGTCGAGCAGGCGGGGATGCTGGACCTGGTGGCGGGCGAGCTTGACGTCGCGCCGGGAATCCGCGTCATTCCGGCTCCTGGCCACACGCCCGGTCACATGGCCGTGTCGATCTCCGCGGAGACGCGGCAGGCGGTGTTTCTTGCCGACGCTGTGCTGGGTGAGCTGAACTTCCGGCATCCCGAGTGGACCTCGCGGATGGACGCCGACCGCCCGCAGGCGGCCCGCACCCGCCGCAGGCTACTCGACGCAGCAGCCGACGACGGCGCGATGGTCTTCGGCTATCACCTTTGGGGACCGGGAATCGTGGAGCGCGAAGCGGGAGCATATCGCTGGAGCCCGGTCGGCTGAGAGTGAGCCGCGATCAGCGGCGCAGGTCCGTGGCTGTCCCATTGGGCGGCGGCGGGCCGTCTTGACCGCCTACTCCTCGATGGCACCGCCGATCCGCCGCAGGTGCCGCCGGAAGGTGTAGGACGGTTCGGCTGCTCGCCGCGCCAGGTATTCGCTGAAGGCTGTCTGCTGGCGCAGGGTGTGGCCCGCCTGGATCTTATCGGCCTGATCCCGCTCGACCTCGCTGATCTGCCTGGCTGCGGCCAGGATCGCGCCAGCCTGGCCGGACGCGATGAACAGCACGCCGTCGTCGTCGCCGAACACGAGGTCGTCGCGGGTGACCAGGCAAGCCCCGAACCGCGCGCTGACCAGCGCGGCTTGCTCTTGCTCATCGAGGCGGACAGGGCCGGCCGGGCAGCGGCCGTAGCTGAATACCGGCAGGGCGATCTGGGTCAGTTCCGCGGTGTCGCGGTGCAGTCCCCACACCACCACCCCGCTGACCCCGGCCGCTTGCGCCTCCAGCACGACCAGGTCGCCGATGCACGCCTCATCGTCGCGCCCGCCGTTGTCGACGACCAGGACGTCACCATCCGCGGCGCCGCCGAGCGCTTCCAGGAACACATCAACGCTGCCGTAGTGGCGGGCCGGCAGCGCCCGCCCGGCGACCCGCTGCCCGGGGATGACCGCGCCGATCCCCGGCGGCGCGACCCGCAGCGGCACGCCCGCGCGGACACAGGCATCGGCCACCAGCGGCGTGGAAAGGCCGCCGAACTCCGTCAGCATCCCTGCTTGTCCTAGTTCGAATCCGGTCACAGTCCAGACGCTACCCGCAGACGCCGCGGTGCGGTGGCTCATGATCATGCGACCCCGCTCCGTCCGGCGGACGCGCAGCCCCTCGGAGCTGAACTTTGCCCGCATCTCACAGGGCGTACAAGCAGCCATCCCAGTAGGCCGCGATACGGGGCCGGCGCCGACCTCGCATACCGATTTCCAGAACGTCGGGAAACCGGCCAGCCGAAGCGCGGAACCAGATCTGCAGGCCGGCCTCGGCGGATGGCACGGCGCAGAAGCCGGACATCCCCGGCGGAGGTTCGGTCGCCGCGTGCATGTACGCCGGCGACCCCGCGCAGCACACCGCGGGGTGCGCCGCCCAGACCCACAGCCGGCCACCATGACTGCGGACGAACTCACCCGCCTCGGCGCTGACATCGGCGCGCATCGCTTCCTCCTAAGTCAACTATCCTCGCGGCGAACCGGCGGAGGAAGGACCTCCGCTGACGAGCAGATGCTCAGCGTCGGCTGCAGCGCGCAACGCCGACGGCAAGTACGGGCCCGGTCGCCTGGGCCGCGCAGTCGTGGCGCAACCGGGGTGTGCGCTGCTCAGTCTTAGATGGCATGACGTGCGGGGGTGTGCGGCAGCGCGGCGTGGCAGGTGCGGCCGTCGGGCTCGCTGGTGTAGTGCTGGCGGCGATGGGCATGCTGGCGGGCTGCGGCTCGGCCAGCCGGACCCCGGCGGCAGCCCCGGGCAAGCCCGCGGCCTCGGGGAAGCCGAGCCAGTCGCGGCAGGGCGGGCCGGGCGCGCCGAGTCCTTCGCCCGCGGCCCAGCCCGGCACGCCGCGGCCAGCTGTGCCGGCTCAGGCCCCGTTCACCGCTGTGCGGTGGATTGGCGTGCCCGGCGGTGCATGGCAGGCGGTGGCAGGTGCCGGGGCGCTGTTCACCGACTCCTCCTACGGTGCCAGCCCGTCCGGCGTCAGCACGCTGATCACGCGCGTCGATCTGGCCACCGGCCAGGTGGGCCCGGCCATCAGGGTCGGCGGCGAGTCAGGGATGACGTTCGGCGGCGGGCTGCTGTGGGTCGGCCGCGGCACCCAGCCAACATCGGCGGGCATGATCGTGGTCGCGCTCGACCCGGTCACGCTGGCCGTGCGGCACACGATCGCGCTGCGGCAGCCGCCGAGCTTCGGCACTCAGCAGCTCGCGTATGCGGGCGGGCTGGTCTGGGTGGCGACAGAAACGGCGCTGATCGGCATCGACCCGGCGACGGCGCGGACAGTCGCCGACGTGCCGCTACCGGCAGCAGACGCCCAGGCGTTCGTCTACGTGGCGGCCTCGGCTGACGGCAGCGCGCTGTGGACCACCGAGGACTCCGGCGGCGGCGGTCCGATATCGGTCCAGCGGCGCAATCCGCGTACCGGCGCGGTCCTGGCCGCAGCCAGCGGACCCGCCATCGGCCTGGGCGGCGCGCAGATCGCCGCCGCCGGAACCAGCGCCTGGCTGGCCTACGCCACCGGCATGGCCGGCGGCTACTTCGAGGCTGTCAGCGCCCCTGGGCAGCTCACCGAGACCCGGCCCCCAGCAGGCCCGGTCGGCTTTACGAACGCGATCCGGGTCTACCTTGCCGGCCAGCAGCTGTGGATCACCGATGCGATGACCGGCACGATTGCCTGCGCCTCCAGCGCGACCGGGCGCATCCTGGCGATTGTCCGCGGATCAGGCCTGCTACCCGGAGCCATCCAGCCCGACGGCACCGGTCGGCTAACGGTGCTGATCAACGGCGACATCCTCATCGCACGACCCAAGTACGCCTGCGGACACTGACGGCGCCGCCCGCACTCTGACAACAAACGCCAGCACCGCGGCACAACATATGAAGCAGCCGCGCCGTCGGCCCAACCGCGCTGCTGGCGGTATCAGCGAGCGTTACTACCATGGTAGGGAACACTCTGGTAGGATCCTGGGATGAAGGTCGACAAGCTGAGCGTCTCCTTTGACCCAGACCTCGGCGACGCTGTCCGGTCGGCCGCCGCGCAGGCCGGCAAGCCGGTTTCCTCCTGGCTGGCCGAGGCCGCAGCCAGCAAGCTGCGCGCCGAGGCACTGGCGGAGTTCTTGTCTGGCTGGGAAGCCGAGCACGGGGTTCTCACGGCCGCGGAAGTCGCCCGTGCCGAACGCGAACTCGGCCTGGCCTCAGGCGGTCCCGCCGCGTGAGCGCGCTGATTCTCGATGCCGGGGCGCTGGTCGCGGTAGACCACGACGACCGCGCCATGCTCGCCAGACTCCGCGCAGCGCAGCAGCATGGGCTGGAGCTACGGACCAACGCGATGGTGGTCGCGCAGGTATGGCGTGACCGGCATGGCCGGCAGGTGAACCTGGCCCGGCTATTGCAGGCCGTCGACGTGCGCGCGGTCAGCCAGCGCGACGGCCGCGTTGCCGGCGTCCTGCAGGCAGCAGCGGGCACCTCTGATGCGATCGACGCGACCGTCGTTCTCCTCGCCTCGGCCGGCGATCGGATCCTCACCAGCGACCCCGCTGACATAGCGCGCCTGGCCGCGGCAGCAGCTAACCGGGCCGTCGTCGTGACGTGCTAGGCACCGCGTAAGCGCGACTGGCGGCGGATGCAGGCGACTCTGGGTGGCCTACCAGGGCAACGGGGAGCCGGTCTCGAGCATGGTCTTCAGGCTTGCCAAGACGGCCGGCCAGCCGGCGGAAATGCCTTGCAGGACGCGGCTATCCGGCCCGAAGTCGCCGTGAACGACCGTGAGCTTGGCGACGCCCGTGTCGTCGGACTCGATGTCGAAGGCGACCGTTGACCGGGGTTCGGCGCGCCAGGCGGCGGCCGTAGCATCGTCCATGCCCACCCCTGCCGCCCATTCGGGAGTGAAGGAGTGCCACGTGAAGGCAAGCCGGCGGTATGGCTGCGAATCGAGGATTACCTGGGCCGGATCGCTGACGATGAGCCCGATATCGTCGTGGACCATCGCGTAAGTCGACCCTGTTCTCCAGTCCGAGGCGAACGTCTTGCCGCCTGCTAGGTGGTGCCGCCACCAGCGCGAGGTGAGTGCGGGGTCAGTCAAGCCCCGCCACACCTGCTCGGGGGTGGCGAAGATGTAGGTCGAGTAGACGAATCTGATCTGGTCACTGGGCTGGACCATGAATTACG